>JAOAFP010000048.1 GCA_026416215.1 Negativicutes bacterium
GCATGCTGACCCCGATCATGGTGCCGATAATGTTCCAGTTTCTGGCCGCCAACGTCCAGGCCCAGACTGCCGGACAGCCCCTGCCCTACATCACCGCCTACGGGTTTGCCAATTTCATCAACGTGGGCGGCACTGGTGCCACCCTAGCTCTGGTGGTGCTGATGATGCGCAGCCGCGAAGCGGGGTTTCGCCAGCTGGGACGGATGGCTTTCCCCCCGGCCTGTTTCGGCATCAACGAGCCCATAACCTTCGGACTGCCGATTGTCCTCAATCCGCTGATGATGATCCCATACATTGCAGTGCCGCTGATTCTGACGGTGGGCACCTATCTGCTCATGGATCTCAATCTGATTGGCCGGCCGTATATTACCGTCCCCTGGACCACCCCGCCCATTCTCAATCACTACCTGGTCACCGGCGGCGACTGGCGGGCGGCGCTTTGGGGGTTGATGTCGCTGGTCATCGCCCTGGCCGGCTATTACCCTTTCTTCCGGGCGCTGGAAAAGCAGCGGCTGGGGTCGGAAGGCGACCGATAGAGGCGGGATTAAACTGAGTTGGTGGCAGGATTTTTGGGTGGCGGGGCGAATGCTACCGACGCGGACGAAGGAAGGCCGCAACCAAGCGCAGAGGGAGGGAATGGTAAATGAGCTGTGAAAAACTGGCAGGGTGTCCGTTTTTTAACGATCAGCTGGCCGACTCGCCGGCCATGACTGCCATGCTCAAAAAGAAATACTGTCAGTCGGACGGGAATTTCCGCAACTGTGCCCGCTATCTTGTGGCCGGAAAACTGGGTTCAGCAGCGGTGCCGCGCGATCTATACCCGAATATGTGCGAACGGGCCAGGGAAATCCTCGGGTTGTGAGGGTTGCCCGGGCGCCGGCGGCGGGACGGGACTGACAGTTGTTCATGCCGTGTGTCAGCAAACAGTCTGAGGAGGTAAAAGACGATGATCAACTGGTTGAAAAACATGAAAGTCAGCAAAAAAATGACGGTTATGGTGGCGGTGGCCATAGCCGGGCTGCTGGTTATCGGTGGCGTGGCGTACTATGACCTCAGGCAGGCGATGGAAAATCAGGACGCCATGTATTACGACGCCCTGCTGCCGGTCAGTGACATAAAGGAGCTCCGTCTCATGGCCCGCGGGGTACTGGGTTCGGTGGGAATTGTGGCCCTTACCAGTGACAGCCGGGTGGAAAAAGAGGCGTGGGACGATATCGCCAAGCGGATAGCCACGGCCAATGAGGTGGTGCAGCGGCTGGAGCAGTCGGCCAACACCCCCAAGGAGCGGGAATATATGGAGCGGATCAAGGTGGAGCTGGCGGATTACCAGCAGGCCCGTGACGGGGCGCTGGAGATGATGAAGGCCGGAAAAAAACGCGAGGGCTACCAGCTGTTTGAGGACAAGGCCCTGCCCAAGCTCAACTCGTTGAACGCCCTTTTGGTCGAGTATTCCCGCTATCTTGAGGACGAGGCCAAAAAAATCGATGCGGCGGCCGACGACCGGATGGCCACCGCGGTCACGCTGCTGGTCGGGGTTGTGGCGTTTGTGCCTGTTCTCCTGCTGGCGCTGGCGGTGGCGATTATCCGCAGCATCACCCGGCCGCTGACCGCCAACCGTGAGCTGATAAGCCATATGGCCCGGGGCGATTTTTCCCGGCAGGTGCCGGATGAGTTTGTCCGCAGTGCCGACGAGTTTGGCGATATGGCCCGGGCGATGCGGGAGATGGTTGGCCTGGTTAATACCCTGTTTCAGCGGATCTCACACGCCGCCGAGCAGGTGGCGGCCTCCAGCCAGGAACTGACGGCCTCGGCCGACCAGTCGGCCCAGGCGGCCAACCAGGTGGCGGCGTCGGTGACCGACATTGCCCAGGCCACCGAAAGGCAGAACGGCAGCATAGGTGAAACATCGGCCGTGATCGAGGAGATGTCGGCCAGTATCGAGCAGGTGGCAGCCACCGCCAATCACGTGTCGGCCAATTCGGCCCAGATGGTGAAGGATGCCGAAGAGGGGGGCAAGGCGGCTGACACTGCCATCCAGCAGATGGGGACGATCAAGGGAGCGGTGGACAACCTGGCCGGGGTGATCAACAAACTGGGCGAGCAATCGCAGGCCATCGGCCAGATCGTCAATACCATCGCCTCTATAGCTGCCCAGACCAATCTGCTGGCGCTGAATGCCGCCATCGAGGCCGCCCGGGCCGGCGAACAGGGGCGGGGTTTCGCGGTGGTGGCCGAAGAGGTGCGGAAGCTGGCTGAGCAGTCGCAGGATGCCGCCAAGCAGATATCGGGGCTGATTGTGGAAATCCAGCGCGACACCGAATCGGCGGTGACGGCGATGAACCAGGGGGCCCAGGAGGTGCGGACCGGAGCCGAAGTGGTGACATCAGCGGCGGGAAGGTTTCGAGCGATTGCCCAGGCCGTGGCCGGGATCAACTCCCAGATGCGCGAGGTGTCCTCAGCCATTGAGGAAATGGCTCGCGGCAGCCAGCGGATAGTTCACTCGATCAAGGACATCGACCGGGACAGCAAGGGGATTACCCAGCAGGCCCAGACCGTCTCGGCGGCAGTGGAGGAAACTTCGGCCTCGATGGAGGAAATTGCCTCGTCCAGCCGGGCTTTGGCCGGTATCGCCGGCAATATGCAGGAAGCGGTGTCGCAGTTCAGGCTGTAATGGCAACATGGCTGTCCGGCCGGGGCGGCCGCAGGACGAAGGGGAGGATTGGCTATGGAAACAAAAGGGCAACAGGACGGACTGGGCGATGAGCTGCAGCTGGTGGTCCTCCGGCTGAGCGGCGAGGAGTACGGTCTCAGGATCACCGATGTCCAGGAGATCAACCGCCTGCAGTCGGTGACCAAAATGCCGCAGATGCCGTATCACGTCAAAGGGGTGATCAACCTCCGCGGCCGGCTGATCCCGATTGTCGACCTGGCCCAGCGGCTGGGGATTGGCGAGGCCAGCCGTGACGACGACGCCCGGATTGTGGTGGTGGAGTCGGGGGACAAGAGCAAGGCCATTGGCTACATGGTGGACGGGGTGAGCGAAGTGCTGCGGATCCGCACCGGCGACATTGAAGGGCCGCCGGCCGGGGCCAGCGTGGACAGCGCCTACATCGACGGGGTGTGCAAGCTGGAGGGGCGGCTGATCATCCTCCTCAATATCGCGGCGGTTATGGCTGACTGAATCGGCTGCCGCCGCTGCCCGACCGGTGGCTGGACCCTGGGCGGGCGGCGGCAGCCGGTGGAAACGGGCCGGGACAGTAAAGGCCCCGGGGCGTCGTGCCGCCGGGGCTGCGCTGTTTTATGCGGCGTAACGCCGTCCCGGCAGGATGGTCTCAATGTTTGCCGGGACACAGGTTTTGGCTGGCCAGCACCAGATGGGTATGACTATGACCGTGCCGTTGGCTGGCTACCAGATCGATGCTGCTGATTGTCAGGCACGGAAGTGCCGGCAGCTGGAAGGTCAGCCCGCTGTCAGCAATCATCTCCGGCGGTAGCCTGACGTCGCGACCCAGGGTCAGGTGTGGACGAAACGGCCTGCTGTCGTGGACAATACCGTTGAGCTTTAGTTGTTCAGAAAGATCGTGCTGCAGGCCGAGAAGTTCAGGGGAAGAACTTATACCCAACCACAGTACCCGGGGACGCGGCAGTCTGCCGAAATAGCCCAGCCCGGCAAACCGGAGGGCAAAAGGCTGGTGACGGGCGGCAGCCCGGTTCAGCAATTCAGACAGGCACCGGTGTTTTTTCGGTGGGCAGGGGCCAAGAAAGACCAGAGTGAGATGCACTTTGTTGGGACTTACGAACCGGCCGGCCGGGCAGCGGCTGCGGATATGATCGATCAGACGGGCAAGCCGATGGTTGACCGGCGGGGGAAACCGTACGGCGATGAACAGGTTGGGGGGAGGATGAACAGGCATGATTTCACTCCGGGCAATGGTGGCCGGCCGCTGGCAGGCGGCGGTTGCACTGGGCTGAGGGCGGTATGAGCGGGAGCGACTGGCAGCCGCTGGCGGCGCGGATGCGCCCGCACACTCTCAGTGAATTTGTCGGCCACAGCGAAATTGTCGGTGCTGGCGGCTGGCTGCAGCGGGCCATCAGGGCCGGGCGGGTCCCTTCGCTGCTGCTGTTTGGCCCGCCGGGCAGCGGCAAGACCACGCTGGCCATGATCATTGCCAAGGAGTTGGCAGCGACGGTTGTCAGGCTTAATGCCACATCGGCCAGCGTTGCCGACATCCGGCAGGCGGCGGTCACAGCCGGTCGGCGCCGGCAGGGGCTGGAAACTGAGGTCACGGTCGTGTTTGTCGACGAAATCCACCGGTTTAACAAGGCCCAGCAGGACGCCCTGCTACCGGCGGTGGAGTCCGGGGTGTTCACTCTGATTGGGGCTACTACCGAAAACCCGTTTTTTGCGATTACCGGTCCGCTGTTGTCCCGGTTGCAACTTGTACGGCTAAACGCTCTAAATGACGATGACCTGAAGAAGGTTGTAGAGCGGGCGTTGTCTGACCGCCAGCGGGGGGTGGCGGCCTGGTGGCAGGGCGAGGTCGAACCGGCGGCGGTTGACCTGATAATCCGCCTGGCCGGCGGCGATGCCCGTATCGCCCTGAACATCCTTGAGCAGGCTGTTCACTACGCTGCCGGCCGGGGCGGGGCGATTTCTGAGGCGGTTGTGACTGCCGTCTGCGGGGAACCGCACAGAATCCACGACCGGGACGGCGACGCCCACTACGACATCATTTCCGCATTCATAAAAAGCATGCGGGGGGGCGACCCTGACGCCGCCGTTCACTATCTGGCCAGGATGCTGGCCGGTGGCGAGGACATAAATTTCATCGCCCGGCGGATAGTGATCTGTGCTGCCGAGGATGTTGGCAACGCCGATCCCCAAGCCCTGATGGTGGCTACGGCGGCAGCCCGGGCTGTGCACATGGTGGGGATGCCGGAGGCGCGGATCATCCTGGCTCAGGCTGCCATCTACATCGCATGTGCCCCCAAAAGCAATGCCAGCTACCTGGCCATCGACCGGGCACTGGCCGGCCTGGAGCGGGGAAAGCATTGCCCGGTTCCCGCTCACCTGCGGGATGGCAGCTACCGGGGAGCGGCCAGACTGGGACACGGCCGGGGATACAAATACCCCCATGACCACCCGGGACATTGGGTGTCCCAGCAGTATTTGCCCGACGAATTGGTGGGAACAATCTATTATCAGCCTACCGGACAGGGGGCGGAAAAGGTGATTGGGGAAAGGCTGGCCGGCTGGCGCGCCGGCCGGGGCCGGAGGGAGGGTTAGTTGTGGAACGATTGCTGAGTGGCACTGTGGCTTTCCGTCAGTCGGACTTTCTCGCCCATCGCGAGCTTTTTCGCAATCTTGGCCGCCGCCAGGATCCTCACACCCTGTTTATCGCCTGTTCCGACTCGCGGGTTGATCCGGTGATGCTTACCAAAGCTTTCCCCGGCGAGCTGTTCGTGGTCCGCAACATTGCCAATATCGTGCCCCGCTATCGGCAGTCGGAGGAATACCTGGCCACCACCTCGGCCATCGAATACGCAGTTGAAGTGCTGGCCGTGCAGAACATAGTGGTCTGCGGTCACTCCAACTGCGGGGGATGTGCAGCCCTTTACGCCGGTGAGCAGCAACTTGTCGGCACCCCCCATACCCGCCGGTGGCTGGAGCAGGCGTCGGTGGTCAGGCAACAGGTACTGGCGGCCATGGCCGGCGAGAAACCTGATCCAGCCAAACGGGAGTGGCTGACCGAGCAGTTCAACGTTTTGCAACAGGTGAAAAATCTGTTCAGTTATGAGTTCATCAGCCGGCGCTATCAGCAGGGCCGGCTAAACGTTTATGGCTGGCACTACATCATCGAAACCGGCGAGGTGTACAACTATAATCGCGACAAAGGCTACTTTGAACTAATAAACGACTGGCCGGCTGAAGGTGATCGGTGACCGGCGGCACCGGCCGGGGCCGGCCGTCCGGCTCAGCCTTTTCCGGCAGCCGGTAAAAGGAGGGTGAACCGGCTGCCCTGTCCAGTCTGGCTATCGACAGTTATCTGGCCGCCGTGTGCCCGGGCCAGGGCCTGTGACAGGGCCAGGCCCAGCCCGCTGCCTTCCCGCGACGGCTGAGAACCGGTGCGGTAAAAGTAGTCAAACAGCTGGCTTTGGGCCGACAGCGGGATGCCTGGTCCGTTGTCGATGAAATGGATGACATTAAACGGCCGGCCGGATTCCTGCCAAAGATCGGTAATGATCTGCACCGTCCCTGGAGAAGGGCTGTACTTTACCGCGTTGAGGATCAGATTGCTGATTATCGAACGGAGGCGGAACGCGTCGCCCATTACCGGCCGGACGGGCCGGGAGACGGTAATGTCCAGGCTGACCCGTCGCTGGCCGGCGTAGTCGCGGATGTAGGCGACAGTCTGGTCGAGCAGAGCCTGCAGGTCAACCGGCTCACTTGCCAGGGGCAGGGTGCCGGTGTTGAGCAGGGACAGCGAGCGCAGGTCGTCGATCAGGCGGTTGATCCGGTTGGCTCCATCGAGCAGGCTGATCAGCTTGTCCTGGCTAACCCCGGTTACACCGTCGATCATGTTTTCCAGGTTGCCGATAAGAACAGCCAGCGGATTGCGCAGCTCGTGGGCGACGCAGGCAAAGAACCGCTGTTGTTCCCGGCGGTGGTGCGCAAGGGTGGCCTCCAGGCGATCGACCTCGTCGGCGACATCGTCAATGTCGCCGATCAGCAGCGGCCGCAGCGACTGGTATTCCTGGCCGGAAGACATGGTGCTCAGGGCCCTGGCCAGCGAGCGGGTTCGCCGGCGGAACCGGTGCCAGACCCAGATTATGGCCAGTCCGAGCAGCAGCCTGAATATGTCCCAGAAGAAGGCCGACAGATGCCCTTCCTGGTTGAACAGCGAGTAATAACCGGGAGAGTCGTGATAGTCAATGTAGCTGTAGACGGTCAGAATGACTGACAGCAGTCCGAGCCCGAGCAGGAAACGGCCTACGGTCAGGTGGGTCAGTTCTTTTCTTGCCATTTGTAGCCCGCCCGGTAAATGGTTTTGATGTACTCGTGACTGCTGTCGATTTTGCCCAGCTTGTGGCGGATATTCTTGATGTGAGACTCGATGGCGGCATCGTAGCCGTCGAAGTTGACCGGCATGGCCTGCCCGATTATCTGGCTGCGGCTGTAGATCCGGCCGCTGTGGCGGGTGAGCAGGGCGACAATTTTGAACTCGGTGACGGTCAGGGGAACGGGAGTACCAGCCAGTGTAGCCGTCAGGCTGTCGCTGTCGATGGTGAAATTGCCGGCCTGCCAGCACCGGCCGTCCGTTAGCCTGGCTCGCTCCCGGCGGCGGAGCATAGCTTGGATGCGGGCGGTGAGTTCCCGGGGGCTGAACGGTTTGGTCAGGTAATCGTCAGCCCCGGCTTCAAGCCCGGCCACCCGGTCATTTTCGTCGACGCGGGCGGTGAGCATGATCACAAAAGTATGGTAGTCGTGGCTTCTGATCAGCCGGCAGATGTCCACCCCGCTGTAGCGGTGATCGCCCAGCATCCAGTCGATCACTGCAACGTCGGGCGGGGCTTGGGTTATCAGGTCAACGGCTGAGTGGTAGTCGTGAGCGGTGGTTACGGCATGACCAGCCACAGTCAGCCGTTCTCTGACCAGGCCAACGATTTCACGGTCGTCGTCTACAACCAATATTGCTGCCATAAGAATATATCCCCCCACGGGAAATACTGTCGCAGCCGTTCAGGCCCGGTGCGGAATCGTTTTGCACAAATTATGTGCAAGCCAATTATATCAAAACATTACAACTATCAAAACATTGCAACCAATGCCCGGGTGAAAGTTTCATCCAAGCCAAAAAGCCCCGCCTCAGGCGGGGCTTTGTCCCACAGGTATGGTGCCGAGGACCGGAATCGAACCGGTACGGAGATCACTCCCCGAGGGATTTTAAGTCCCTTGCGTCTGCCAGTTCCGCCACCCCGGCTAAATAAATGGAGGTGGCACCCGGATTTGAACCGGGGAATAGAGGTTTTGCAGACCTCTGCCTTACCGCTTGGCTATGCCACCGTGTCCACTATATTAGCCCAAGCCACCTGGGTTGTCAAGGAAGTGGCAGTGGCCGGTCACCGGCCGGCTGACCGCCGTTGTACGACCGGGCCGGTATTGTCGGTCGGTTGAATGATTTTACCCATGACGGGAATTAAGGCGTGACAGGCGGCGGTTGCGCAGATATATTGGCAAATATTCAGAAAATTTCAAAAAACTTATTGCAACTTTTATGAGTTAGTGCTAAACTATTTGCGGCCTGGCGTGGCTGCTGGGGCGGCTTACAGCCCGGCTTCGTTTAAGTTGGCATACGCCGTGACGATAATTAATTATGAGCGGTGCTCCGGCGCCGTAAGGTAAGGAGGACGGTCTTTGACTAAACTGGTGGTGACCGGGGGCAGGGAGTTGTCGGGCGAGGTGAGGATCAGTGCGGCCAAGAACGCAGTGCTGCCGATCATCGCTGCCGCCCTGGCCGGGCGGACACCAAGCGTTATCGAGGAAGTGCCCAGACTGGTCGACGTGCTTACGCTGGCAGATGTGCTGCGGCAACTGGGGGTTGGGGCCGAATTTGCCGGGGACAACCTGGTGATTGACCCACAAAAGATCACTTCGTGCGAGGCTCCTTACGAACACGTCCGGCGGATGCGGGCCTCGTTTCTGGTGATGGGGCCGCTGCTGGCCAGGGAGGGCTGGGCACGGATCGCCCTGCCGGGCGGCTGTGCGATCGGCAGCCGGCCGATTGACTTGCATCTCAAGGGCTTTGAGGCACTGGGGGCGGAAATAATCCATGGGCACGGTTTTATTGAGGCCCGTGCCCGTAACGGTTTGCACGGGGCCAACATTTACCTGGACTTTCCCAGCGTGGGGGCAACCGAAAACATCATCATGGCAGCAGTACTGGCCGATGGGCACACGGTGCTGGAAAATCCGGCCCAGGAGCCGGAGATAATCGATCTGGCAAACTTTCTCAACAATATGGGGGCTAAGGTTCGCGGTGCCGGCACTGACACCATCCGCATCGAGGGAGTGGGCGTCCTGAAGGGGGTGAATTACACCGTTATTCCCGATCGGGTGGAGGCCGGGACGTACATGGTGGCGGTGGCAATGGCCGGCGGCGAGGTGCGTCTGACCAATGTCCTGCCAGAGCATATGAAGCCGGTGACGGCCAAGCTGCGCGAGGTGGGAGTGACGGTTGCGGAGGACATTGACAACGTGTTAGTCAAGTCAGATCGGCGGTTGCTGGCAGTGGATATTAAAACCCTGCCCTACCCGGGTTTTCCGACTGACATGCAGGCTCAGTTCATGGCGATGCTGTCGGTGGCCAGCGGCGTGAGTTCCGTGCAGGAGACGGTGTTTGAAAATCGGTTCATGCACGTCGACGAGCTGAGAAAGTTTGGTGCCAGCATCCTGGTCGAGGGAAGGGTGGCCAAGGTGTTTGGCGTCAACCGGCTGGCCGGGGCCCGGGTTAAAGCCACCGACCTGCGGGCCGGGGCGGCAATGGTGCTGGCCGGCATGGTGGCCGACGGTGAAACTGAGGTGGACTACGTCCACCACATTGACCGCGGTTACGACCGTCTGGTGGAGAAACTGTGCCGGATTGGCGGCCAGATCCGGCGGACGGGAGGCTGATATGTTTGGATTGAAACAGGACATAGGCATCGATCTTGGCACGGCCAATGTTCTGGTCTACGTGCGAGGACAGGGCGTGGTGTTGCGGGAACCATCGGTGGTGGCCATTGACCGGGAACAGAAGCGGATTTTGGCGGTGGGTGAGGAAGCCCGGGAAATGCTGGGCCGGACCCCGGGCAATATCGTGGCCATCCGCCCGCTGCGCGAGGGGGTTATCGCCGATTTCGACACCACGGAGTCAATGATTCGCTATTTCGTCAACAAGGTGAAAAGGCGAGGATTGCTGGCCGGTCTGTACCGGAAACGACTGATGGTGTGCGTGCCGGCCGGTGTGACATCGGTGGAGAAACGGGCGGTGTTGGAGGCGGCGGAAAAGGCCGGTGCGGACAAGGTGTATCTGATTGAGGAACCGGTGGCGGCGGCCCTCGGTGCCGGACTGAAGATCGACCAGTCGGTAGGCAGCATGGTTATTGACATCGGCGGCGGCACCACCGACATCGCCGTGCTGTCGCTGGGTGGGGTGGTTCAGAGC
>JAOAFP010000049.1 GCA_026416215.1 Negativicutes bacterium
CTGTGAGACGGCCCTGTGGTGTAGCGGTTTAACATGCCGCCCTGTCACGGCGGAGATCGAGGGTTCGAATCCCTTCAGGGTCGCCATCTTGCCTCGGTAGCTCAGTTGGTAGAGCAGAGGACTGAAAATCCTCGTGTCGGCAGTTCGATTCTGCCCTGAGGCACCATAGTGCGGAAGTAGCTCAGTGGTAGAGCATCGCCTTGCCAAGGCGAGGGTCGCGAGTTCGAATCTCGTTTTCCGCTCCACAAACAAAAACCTGCCTGGCGGCAGGTTTTTTGTTTGTGGTCAGCGGTTTACCGGTTAAGCTTGCTGTGACGGATGCTGTAGGCGAAATATATGGCCAGGCCGAGTATGCTCCAAATCAGGAACCGCCACCAGGTCAGGGTTTCCAGCTGTGAGGCCAGACCCACGCAGAGGGCGATGGCGGCCGGGGCGAAGAACCATACGTATGGGCATCGGAACTTGCGTTCAAGGTCCGGTCTGGTTTTGCGCAGGACCAGAACCCCCACCGAGGTGGCAGTGAAGGCAAAGTATGTACCGATATTGGACATCTCCGCCACTTCGTCGATCGGGAAAAAGGCGGCGATAACCGCGATGAAGATGCCGGTTGCCCAGGTCACGATATGAGGGGTCCGGTATTTGCTGTGCAGTTTGCAGATTTTTTCCGGAATCAGCCCGTCGCGGGACATGGCAAAGAAAATCCTGGTCTGACCGTATAAAGTGGTGAGCAACACCGAGGTCAGCCCGGCCACTGCCCCCACCGCCACCAGGGCAGCACCAAACCGGAACCCGATTTGCTTCAGGGCATAAGCCACCGGTTCGGGATTGTCTAGGGTGTCAAATTTCACAACCCCGGTCAGCAACCCGGAGACGAAAATATACAACAAGGTGCAGACCAGCAGTGAACCGACCAGACCGAACGGCAGGTCGCGCTGGACGTTGCGGCATTCTTCGGCTGAAGTTGACACCGTGTCAAACCCCAGGTAGGAAAAGAACACCACCGAGGCGCCGCTAATCACGCCGGCCCAGCCGAAGGGCAGCAGCGGGTTCCAGTTTTCCGGGTTGAATTCGCTGAATGCCAGAACAATAAACAGCAGCACCGCGCCAACCTTGACGAACACCAGGGCGTTGTTGGTCGTGGCGCTTTCCCGCATTCCCCGCACCAGCAGGGCGGTGAGGATCAGCGTGATGGCTATGGCGGGAATGTTGATAATTCCATCGTTGGCCGGCACGTTGGCCCACCAGGCATTGACGAAATCCGTGCCGAAGGCGTTGTCGATCAGCCCCATCATGTATCCCGACCAGCCGGCGGCTACGCTGGCCAGGCTGACCGCATACTCCAGGATCAGATTCCAGCCCACCAGCCAGGCCAGCAGTTCGCCAAGGGTGGCGTAGGCGTAAGTGTAGGAGCTGCCCGAAATCGGAACGGTGGAAGCCAGTTCGGCGTAGGCCAGTCCGGCACAGACACAGGCAAACCCGGCCAGAATGAAGGAAAACATGATGCCCGGTCCGGCGTGAGTGGCGGCCACCACGCCGGTGACAACGAAGATGCCGGTGCCGATGGTCGAACCGATACCTAGAAATAAAAGGTCCCACTTGCCCATGGTCTTTTCCAGCCGGGGCCCCTTGGCAGTGAGCATGGTGGCCACGTCTTTGGTGCGCAACAGCTTCTGCAGCATGCAAATCTCCCCTTCCCTCGGAATTATCTATCAGCAAGCGGGCACAGTATTGGCTGAAGCCGGCGGCATTGCCGGTCGGCAAACTGGGCGACCGCTGAATATTAGGGAAATAATGCCATACTGCCACCGATAAGTCAATAAAAAGGGCTGCCAATGCAGCCCTCTCCGACCGGTGTGCCGCCGTGGCCCGGGGTGGGCCCGGCGGGTTGGTTACCGGGGTAAAAACTATATTTACTTGCCGAACCTGGTTGCCAGAACCCGGGCCACGGTGGGAAAACCAATTTCCTGCAGATCATATCCCACCCGGACTATCGGGCAATCGACCCGCATAACCCGGGTGATGTCAATCGGGGTGGCGGAGACGATGGCGTCGATGTCACGGTCAGCCCGGCGAATTGTGTCCTCCATGTCGCGAATCTGCTCTTCGCCATAGCCCATGGCCGGCAGTACATCGGACACCTGCTGATACTTGGCGTAGGTGTCAGCTATGCTGCCCACGGCGTATTGTTTGGCGTTGACGATCTCAGCGGCGCCGAATTTGCGGGCAGCTACCACTCCCGCCCCGTAGGCCATGCTGCCGTGGGTCAGGGTCGGACCGTCCTCGATCACCAGCACCCGCTTGCCGCGAATTTTCTCTGGATGGTTAACGGTAACCGGCGAAGCACCGTCAATTACCACTGCCTCCGGATTGACCCTGGCAATGTTGGACCGCACCTCGTCAATGGCCGCCCGGTCAGCCGAGTCGATCTTGTTGATGATGATCACGTCGGCCATTTTCAGGTTGGTCTCACCGGGGTGCCATGTCAGCTCATGGCCGGGACGGTGCGGGTCGGCGACCACGATGTGGAGGTCGGTTTTATAGAAGGGGAAATCGTTGTTGCCGCCATCCCAGACGATGATGTCGGCTTCCCTTTCTGCCTCGCGGATTATCGTTTCGTAGTCAACGCCGCAGTACACGACGATCCCCTTGTCGATGTGCGGCTCAAACTCCTCGCGCTCCTCGATTGTGCAATTATGGCGGTCGAGGTCCTCATAGCTGGCAAAACGCATGCACTCCTGAGCCACCAGATCGCCGTACGGCATCGGGTGGCGGATGGCTACCACCTTGAAGCCCATGTCCTGCAATGCTTTGCAAACCGCCCGGGTGGTCTGGCTTTTGCCGGCACCGGTGCGGACAGCGCCTATCGACACCACCGGTTTGCTGGACTTGATCATCGTCGCTTTGGGCCCGATCAGGCGAAAATCAGCCCCGGCCGCCAGAACGGTCGATGCGTGGTGCATGACGTAATCGTGGGAAACGTCGCTGTAAGCAAAAACTACTTCGTCGATCTGCCGGTCGCGGATTAGGGCCACCAAATCGGCCTCATCGAAAATTTCAATGCCTTCGGGATAGTTGCGGCCGGACAGTTCAGCCGGGTAACGGCGGCCGGCGATGTCGGGAATCTGGGTGGCGGTGAAGCATACCACCTCGTACTGGTTGTTGTCGCGGAAACAGGTGTTGAAAACGTGAAAGTCGCGCCCGGCGGCGCCCATGATCAGTACGCGGGTTTTGTTCATGTCGGGTTTTGCTCCTTTCCCTTCTGGAAGATTTACCGCAAGTTTATTGGATGTGAAAACAAGGGCAGGAATGACTTTTCAGCTCAGACCCGGGGAAATATCTTTATATACATTATACAAGGACATGTTCGCCTACGACAAACTGCGATAAGGACGGCTAATTTCAGATAAGCCGGTTGGGGGAGGCGTGGTCTGGCCGGGCCGGCAGTATGCACCGGTATGCGTGGGTATGCGTGGGTATGCTCGGGTATGCGTGGTGGCGGGAGGAGGACATAGGCAGGACGGCGGCTGATCAGCGAAAGTTGCAGGATTTTTTTGTCCGGATAGCGAACAACGCAGGTGTAAAATTTTTCCGGGACGGAGGCCGGCGGCCGTCAGGTAGCGGTGTCCGGCGGGGAAGGGGAGGCAGTGAGGGAAGAGCTGTTAAGGACTATCAGGGCTGAAATTGAGCGGAACCGGCCGGTACTGACCGGGGTGGTGGAAAAGCTGTTTGCCATGCCGGAACTGAGCGGTGAGGAACGGCTGGCCTGCAGGCTGCTGAGCGGAATTTTCCGGGACGCAGGTTTCGCGGTGATAAGCCAGTTTGAAGAATGGCCGACCGCCTTTCGGGCCGAGCTGACCATCAACGGCGGCGGCCCGGCGGTGGGATTTATCTGCGAATATGATGCCCTGCCGGACATTGGCCACGGCTGCGGTCACAACGTTATTGCCGCCATGGGGGTCGGGGCAGCACTGGGGTTGAGGGCTGCCCTGTCGGCCACCGGCCACGGCGGTCGAATCGTGGTGTTCGGCACTCCGGCCGAGGAGCAGTCAGGGGCTAAGGTGGGAATGGCGGCCCGGGGCTGGTTTGACGGGTTGGCGGCGGTAATGATGGTTCACCCCGAGAGTTACACCCACAGCAGCGGGGCGTCGCTGGCCATGGAGGCGCTGGAGTTTGCTTTCAGCGGCCGGAGCTGTCATGCTGCTTCAGCTCCGGAGAAGGGGATAAACGCCCTGGATGCCGTTCAGCTGACATTTGCCGGGATCAATGCCTTGCGCCAGCACATCCTGCCTACTGCCCGGATTCACGGCATTGTCGCCGAGGGCGGCAAAGCCCCCAATGTCGTTCCCGACTACGCCTCCGCCCGGTTTTATGTCCGGACAACCCGCGACGCCTACCTGCGCGAGCTTAGCGAGCGGGTGAAGAACTGTGCCCGCGGGGCGGCGCTGATGACCGGCTGCCAGCTGGCCATCAGCAACTACGAGGCATCATACAGGGACATGAACACCAACCGGACACTGAGCGACCGGTTTGACGCCAACCTGCTGGCGGCCGGTGAGCGGCTGGTCCGGCCGCCGCGCGACAGCTTCGGCTCGATCGACATGGGGGACGTCAGTTACCGGGCCCCGGCTATCCACCCATATATTTCCATTACCGAAGATCTGCCGGTGCGTGGACACAGCCGGGATTTCGCCGCCGCCACCCTGCGGCCGCCGGCCCTGGCGGCAATGGAGCGGGCGGCAACTGCCATGGCCATGACTGGTTGGGACGTGATAAGCGATCAGCAGCTGCGGCAATCAGTGCTGGATGAATTCCGCCGGTTGCAGGAGGAGGCCGGCTGACCGGGCGGGTGCCGGGCTGTTTCCTTGACAGCGCCAGGTTTTGGGCATAAAATGGCGTTATTTGCAGGCGTCAACTGTGGTTGTCGCCGTTGTGGGTGGTGTGGGCCATAAATTCAGAACCACAGACCTGCTTGGCTTTTGCATCCTGACTTGCAAATGGGGGAAGGGTATGCTGTTCAATTCGGTAACGGGAACCGAACGGGGCGCACTGATACTGATCGGCGGCGGCGAGGACCGCCGTCAGGAAATGACGGTGCTGCGGAAGGTGGTGTCGGTGAGCCGGGCACAGAAAATTGCCGTTATTCCCACGGCCACAAGTTATGCCCGCGAGTGCGGCGAGACCTATATCAATGCTTTCCGCCAGATCGGCGTGGACAGGGTGGTGGTGGTGGACGTCCGCTATCGCGACGAGGCTGATGACGACAGGTTCGTTTCGCAGCTGGAGGGAGCGGACTGCGTTTTTTTCACCGGCGGGGATCAGGTCCGGCTGGTGGAGATTCTGAACGAGACCAGGCTGCTGGCGGAGGTGCGGAGGATGTTTGCTGCCGGTGTGTGTATCGCCGGCACCAGTGCCGGGGCGGCGGCTGCCAGTCAGCCGATGATTTTCAGCTGGAGCGACGAGGATTTTCTGTTCACCAAAAACTGTGTGACCTACGGCGACGGGTTTGGCTTTGTCGAAAACGTGGTGGTGGACACCCATTTTATAGAACGGGGCCGGATTCCCCGCCTGTCCCAGATTCTGGCCAGCGGGGTTAGCAAAATCGGTATCGGGGTGGCCGAGGACACGGCGGCGATTCTGTACAGCGACAACAGGCTGGAGGTAGCGGGCAGCGGGCTGATCACCATCATAACCGCCAATGGCAGGCTGTTCACCAATTATCACGACATCAGCGACGATGACCCGGTGGCGGTCGATGGTCTGAATCTGACCTTTCTGACCGAGGGCACAGTCTATGATCTGAACCGTTGTGTTGCCGGTTTTCTGCCCCCTGACAGGAAGGGGGGCGACAAAGTGAAGGTTCCCCTCGAGAGCAGCTTCGGGTTTATACCTAAATTTACCGGTATGGGAGGATGGTCATGAGAGATTTTTCGGTCAGCAAGTTTTGTGTGTACAGCGGGCCCAACTACTACCTTGGCTGCCGGGCGGTGGTGTTCAACCTCTACGTCGACCCTGACGGTCCGGGGGTGGACTTCTACGAGCCGGAGGTGCTGAAACACTTTCCTCAGCTGGGTGAGGATTTGCCCAGCCGGGTCAGCAGCCTGTTTGTCGATGTGCTAATTCAGGTATTGAAGATGGATCTCGACCTCTACCTCAGCCGGTATGCGGTTAGCCGTGATGGTGATGAACTGGTGGTTGCCGTCGAGTATCTTGACGACAAGATTGCCGAGGAAGCGATTTACCTGGTCAGTGACTGGTTCAAGGCGATGAACGCCTCGGACAGTTCCTTTGACTTTGCCGGTCAGTACGCCCGGCTCCAGGCCGATTTCGACAAGACCATGTTCGGCGGGCCTACGCTTTATTCGCTGATCGAAGGCGGTCTTAAACGGGGAATTCCAGTGAATTACCTTTACGAGGAGAACCAGTTCCAGTGGGGGTACGGCTGCCGGCAGGTGCGCGGCCGTTCGACCACCTTCCACGTTGACAGCATCAAGGATACCGAGTTCACCATGTATAAGGACATTGTCAAGGATTTCCTGCTGATGTGTGGTTTCCCCACGCCGGTCGGCAAAAACTGTTACAGCGAGGACGACGTGGTGGCCGAGGCCGAAAAACTCGGGTTTCCGGTGGTGTGCAAGCCGCTGGCCGGCCACAAGGGACAGGGAGTTACCACCGGCATAGAATCGGTGGAAGAACTAAAGCGGGCATTCCACAACATTCTCAAGGGGCACGAGGAAAGCGGCACCCCGTTTGAGGGGGCGATTGTCGAGCAGCAGATTTATGGCACCGACCACCGGCTGCTGGCGGTGGGCGGCAAATTTGTCGCCGCGCTGGAGCGGGTGCCGGCCTATGTGGACGGCGACGGGGTGAGCACCATTGCCGAGCTGATTGCCCGCGACAACGAGCGGGAGGTGCGGGCCGACACCCCGCGGTCGCCCCTTTGCAAGATCAAGATCGACGACAATATGATCGATTTTCTCCGCCTGCAGAACCTGACCATCGATTCGGTTCCGGCGGTCGGCCAGCGGGTGGAATTGCGCCGGGTGGCCAACATTTCGGCCGGGGGGGTGTCGATCAATGTGACCGACCGGATTCACCCGCTGAACGTCAAGCTGGTCGAAGACATTGCCAAGTACTTCAAGGTTACCTGTCTGGGGATTGACGTGCTGGCCAAAGACATATCCCAGCCCTGGACGGCCGGCAATTTCGGCATCATCGAAATTAACGCCGGCCCGGGGGTATTCATGCATCTGGCCCCGGCGATCGGCCAGCCAATTGATGTTCCCGGCCGGATTATGGCCCATCATTTCCCCAGTCCCCACCTGTCGCGGATTCCGATCATTGCCGGCAACTGCCTGAGCGACCAGTTCTGCGGGAAGCTGTATGAACTGGTGGCCGGCCTGGACGACAAAATGGAGTTTGCCGCCCTGACCGACAGCGGTCTTTACTTCAACAATCAGTTTTTCTGCAAAAACAAGGCCCACGATCAGAACGTAAAAATCGCCCTGCGCAATCCCGAACTGAAGTTTGCCGCCTTCAACCACGACAAGGATTCGATTTTCGATTACGGCATCTATCACGAGGGGGCCGATATCGTGATCCTCGACCACCCGCATTACGCCGAGGAGATTATGGCCCGGCAGGTGCTGCCCGGCGGTTACGTGGTCGAGATCAATGACAATGAAATAATTCTCTACCGGGACGACGAGGAACTGAAGGTAGTGGCTTACGATCTTCCCGGCGAGAAGGTTGATCTGGTGCTGTCAGTTATAGGGCCGCTGCTGCCGGAAATTTACGCCAGGTACCGGTAACGGTTTTTAACGACAGCGGGCAGTCCATCCTGCCCGCTGTTTTCTGTTGGTGGCAACCCGGACAAGCGAGGAGGATGAAGGGCAAAGTGGAAGACTATCTTAATTACCCGCTGATTGACGGTCCGCTCAAAGCACTGAACATCAAGACCATGCATGGGGCCAATTATTTCAGCGGCGGGCCGATTGTAGCCATACGCCTTGATCTCGGTCCCTACGACGAGGTGTTCACCAGCGCTATTCCTAATTTTTACGCCAAGCTCAGGGCGATTTTGCCGTCCCTGTATGGACACCATTGTTCGGTGGGGCAGCCGGGGGGATTTTTTCAGCGGGTGGAAGAGGGAACGTTGCTCGGCCATGTGACTGAACACGTGGCCATTGAGCTGCAGACCCTGGCCGGGATGGATGTTGCCTACGGCAAGACCAGGCGGACCGGCACGCCTGGAGTTTACAACGTTATTTTTCGCTATTTTGATGAGCTGGCAGGGATATACGCCGGCAAAGCCGCCCTGAACCTGGTCAACAGTCTGCTGTTGGACCTGCCGTTTGACGTTGACCGGGTGGTGGCGGCGCTGGTTGAGATCCGGGAAGGCCGCCTGCTGGGGCCGAGTTCCCAGGCGATCGTGGCAGCAGCTGAAAAACGCGGTATCCCCTGGCTGCGGCTTGACGAATACAATCTGATCCAGCTGGGAACCGGACGCTACCACAAACGTACCCGGGCCACCCTGACCGACGATACCAGTCTGGTGGGGGTGGAAATCAGCGACGACAAACTGATGACTGTCCGGGTGCTTCAGGATGCCGGAGTTCCCGCTCCCCATACCATTGCCGTGGACAATCTGGCCGAGTGCCTGCAATTTGCCCGGGAATGCCAGCGGCCAATCGTCCTGAAACCGCGTTCGGGCAAGCTTGGTCGCGGGGTCAGCCTGGCTTTGGAGGATCCGGCAGCCATCGGCCGGGCCCTGGCCTGGGCGCGTAATTTCGATCAGCAGGTGCTGGCCCAGGAATATATCGCCGGCAATGCATACCGTTTGCTGGTGATCGACTACCGGCTGGCGGCGGCCGTGCTGCTTACCCCGCCGCAGCTGGTCGGGGACGGGCTGCACACCGTTGCTGAACTCATTGGGCAGCTGAATGCCGACCCCCGGCGGGGGATCGGCGACAAGGCCGAACTCAGCCGGGTGGAATTTGATGCGGTCAGTGAACGGCTGCTGAGTGAGCGCAAATACACCATGGCGACCGTCCTCCGGCCGGGTGAGGTGTTGCCGCTGCAGCTGTCAGGCAACCTCAAGCTGGGCGGAATGGCGACCGACGTAACCGACAGGGTCGACCCCATGACCCGTTACCTGGTTGAGCGGGCGGCCCGGGTGGTCGGACTCAATGTGGCGGGTGTGGATATAGTTGCCAACAGCATCAGCCAGTCGCTGCTGGAGGGAGGGGCGGTGATCGAAATAAACGCCGCTCCCGATTTCCGTATGCATCTTAGACCCACAGCCGGCAAGGCGCGGGATGTGGCCGGCGAGTTCGTCCGGATGCTGTTTCCGCCGGGGGCGGCAGTGAGAATGCCGCTGTTCTCGGTGACCGGATCGCACGGCAAAACGCCGGCGGTGCGGCTGATAAGGTCAGTACTGAGTGCGGCCGGGTACGCCACCGGTATGATTACCACCGATGGTCTGTACATCGGCGACCGGCGGCTGAAAACCGGCGACATGAGTAACCCCGACAGCGTGGCACTGCTGCTGAAAGACCCGACCATCGACTGTGCGGTGATGGAAACCGCCCACGAGGGGATCGTCCAGAAAGGGCTGGGCTACCAGTTCGCCGATGTGGGTATTGTTCTTAACTTTGACCCTGAGGACGGGGTGGGGAGTGACGACATAACTTTTATCGACGATCTGGCCTATGCGATGGCGGTGGTGGCTGAGCAGGTATATGACGAGGGCTACTCGGTGCTCAACGCCGATCAGCCGCTGGTGGCGGAAATGGCCGAGCGGGTGTATAGCGAAGTGGTATGGTTCAGCCGCGATTATCAGAATCAGCGTCTGCGGGCCCACGTCGACCGGGGCGGGATGGCCACGGTACTGGACGGCAACGATTTGTACTGGCTGAAAGGCAGTGACCGGCAGCGAATTGTCTACCTGCCCGACCTATCAATCGACTGGTCCGGACAGGAAGGACGGCTGGACGGCCTGATGGCGGCGGTGGCGG
>JAOAFP010000050.1 GCA_026416215.1 Negativicutes bacterium
TCCTAGGACTAGGAAGCACCACTTCCCATGCGGTGATAATCGCCAAATCGCGGGGGATAGTCACCGTGGTCGGGTTGCAGGATTCGGTGCTGACCATGCCCGACGGTCAGCCGGCCGTTGTCGACGGCTATACCGGACAGGTGTGGGTCAATCCCGGCGAAAACCTGCTGGGTAAATACCAGCAGCTGCTGGTCGAGGAGGAGAACAGGCGCAAACGCGACCTGGAGAGTGCTTCGCTGCCTTCGGTTACCCTAGATGGAGTGAGGGTGCAGCTGGCAGCCAACGTCGGCCTGCCATCCGACATTGACGGGGCGATCAAACTGGGGGCCGAGGGGGTCGGCCTGTTCCGCACCGAGTTCCTGTTTATGGGCAAAAATCAGCCGCCCAGCGAGGATGAGCAGTACGAAGCCTACAAGTACGTGATCGAAGCCTGTGGTGCCCATCTCTGCGTTATCCGCACCATGGATATCGGTGGTGACAAGAAGCTCGGCTACCTCCAGGTGCCGCACGAGGAAAACCCGTTCCTCGGCTACCGGGCGATCCGGATCTGCCTGGAGCGGCCGGACGTCTTCCTGCCCCAGCTGAAGGCCATCCTGCGGGCCGGGGTGCACGGCCGGGCGGCAATAATGCTGCCAATGGTTATCAATATCGAAGAGGTGAGGAGGGCACGGGAATTTCTCAACCAGGCGGCCGACGAGCTGATGAGGGAGGGCAAGGAGTTTGACCGCAGCGTGCCGTTGGGAATCATGGTTGAGACGCCGGCGGCGGCCATCAACGCTCCCAACCTGGCCAAGGAAGTGGACTTTTTCAGCATCGGCACCAATGACCTCTGCCAGTACACTCTGGCAGTTGACCGGATGAACCCCAAGATCAGCGCTCTTTACGACCATTTTAACCCGGCGGTGCTGCGGGCGATCTACAACACCATCCAGGCATCGCACCAGGCCAATATCTGGACTGGGATGTGCGGGGAAATGGCATCCGATCCCCTGGCAGCAGCCTTGCTGGTCGGGATGGGGATCGATGAGCTCAGCATGAACGCACCGGCGGTACCACGGGTGAAGGAGATGATCCGATCGATCAACGCCGGCGAGGCTGAAGCCATCGTCGAGACAGTGCTGAACATGGACAGCGGGGCCGAGGTGCGGGCTTTTCTGGCCAAAACCTTTGCCGCCCACACCTTGTAACAGTATGCACAAACCGGGAAAGGCAATGGCCGGTCCGGCCGTTGCCTTTTCTGCTGTGCCGACCGGTGTCCCTGCTGCCGGCGGGGTGGTGGCGCAGCGGCCAACGGCGGGAATATGGCCGGTTTACCCGACCAGGGGAGGATACAATGAGCGATAAGATTCTGTTCAAAAATTGCGCGTTGGTCATGCCGGACACGGTCCTCCACAACTGCGACCTGCTGGTGGCCGGCGGCAAAATTGCTGCTGTTGGCCAGTTGGCGGCCGGTGACCACCCGGTGTACGACATGGAAAATCAATATCTGATCCCCGGACTGATCGACCTTCACGTGCACGGGGCAGCCGGCTTCGACACCATGGATTTTGACCAGGCCGGGGCCTTGCCGCGGCTGGCTTCGGCTCTGCTCAGCGAGGGAACGGTGGCGTTTCTGCCCACCACAATGTCCTGTACCATGTCCGAGCTGACGGCAGTGCTGGATAATATTGAACGGCAACTGCCGGCAATCGACGGGGCCGACATTGTCGGCACCCATCTCGAGGGGCCGTTTATCTCCCCGCAGGCCGTCGGGGCCCAGTCGCCGGACAAGGTGCCCGCCGACGATGACCGGGAAGTACAGGAAGCTTTTGCTGCCGTTGTCCGGCAGTACAGCCACCTGATCCGGATCGTCAGCTTTGCTCCTGAGCGTAAGGACGGCCAGTTCATCGCCGGCCTGTGCAGCCACCACCGGATCATTGCCTCCTGTGCCCACACCAGGGCCAGTTACGAGCAGATGGTTGAAGCCATCGAACGGTGGGGGGTGGACAACCTGACCCACTCGTTCAACGCCATGCCGGGGATTCATCACCGCAGTCCCGGTCCACTGGTGGCGGCGATGGAGAACGACCGGGTATGGATGGAGCTGATTGCCGACGGCGTGCACGTTCATCCGGCGGTGCTGGCCTTGACGGTGGCTGCCAGGGGAATCCGGAGGATTTGCATGGTGTCGGACGGGACCCGGGCGGTGGGGATGCCGGACGGCAAATATGAACTGGGCGGCCAGGAAATTTTTGTAGCCAACGGGGTGGCACGGCTGGCTGACGGAACAATCGCCGGCAGTGCCTTCCCGCTGCTGGCCGGGGTCCGGACCATGGTCAACAGCCGACGGCTGGCCATTTACGACGCCGTGCGGCTGGCCAGCCTCAACCCTGCCCGCCGGCTAGGCATTGACTACCGGCTGGGCAGTCTGGAGCGCGGCAAGGAAGCATCATTTGTGGTGGTTGACAGGGAAATAAGCCGCCGGCAGGTCTGGCGGCGGGGCCTGCGGATTAACTGATTCAGGAGGGACATGCAGGATGGATATAATTTACGCGTCAAATCCCGAAAGCGTCGGACAGGTGGCGGCCAGGCTGATTGCCAGGGAAATACTGGTCAAGCCGGATTTGGTACTGGGGCTGGCCACCGGTAGCACACCCATTCCCACCTACCGCTATCTGGTCAGGCTGTTTGGCGAGGGACTGATAAGCTTTGCCAAGGTAAGAACGTTTAACCTTGATGAGTACGTAGGCCTGAGTTCGACCCACAGTCAGAGCTATGCTTACTTTATGAACGAACACCTGTGGGGCAAGGTCGATTTGCCGCGCTGCAACGCCGATATCCCCAGTGGCACTGCTCCGGACATTCAGGCTGAGTGCCAGCGTTACGAGACTGCCATAAAAAACGCCGGCGGCATCGACCTGCAGATTCTCGGCCTGGGACCCAACGGGCACATCGGATTCAACGAACCCTCCCACGATCTGGCCATTCGCACCCACCTGGTCGATCTGACCGAGGCTACAATCAACGCCAATGCACGGTTTTTTGACAATGCCGGCGAGGTTCCCCGCCAGGCCATCACCATGGGAGTGGGGACGATAATGCAGGCCAGGAAAATACTGCTGATTGTCACCGGCGACAAGAAGCGGGATATTCTCCAGCAGTCGCTGTTTGGCCCGGTGATCCCCGAAGTACCGGCCAGCATCCTGAGATTTCATCCCTACCTGACGGTAGTGACTGATATCAACCTCACCAGCGCCTGCCCATAAAACCAGCGACCGCCGGACGGCGGTCGTTTCGTTTAGGTGGGAGGTGTGGGTGGCGGCGCTGCGTTCAGCAGCGGCGAACATCGACGCTGACGGCCATTGTCTGGCTGCAATTGCCGGTGTACACCCCCCTGGTCGGGGTGATGTCGCGGTAGTCACGGCCGGTGGCGACAGTAATGTACCGCCAGTTGATCATACAGTTGTTGGTTGGGTCAAACCCCACCCAGCCGCAGCCGGGGACAAATGCCTCAACCCAGGCGTGGGAGGCCTGGGCAAAGGCGGTACAGGCGGTGTTGAGGTCGGTTATACACTGATAACCGCTGACGTAACGGGCGGGAATCCCGCAGCTGCGGCAGACGGCCAGCATCAGGTGGGCAAAATCCTGACAGACGCCGGCACCCAGCGCTAAAGTTTCAGTCACGGTGGTGTGGACGGTGGTCAGCCCGGGCTGGTAGGCGAACCTGGAATAAATGTAGCCGGTAAGGTTTTCCAGCCAGCCCAGCAGGCCGGAAGCCCGTTCCGGACCGGCGTCGGCCAGCAGCTGGTGGCACTGCTGCCGGGAAATTTCGGTATAACGGGAGAAGGACAGATATTCGGCCAGCTGGCTGCGACAGTCAGCCAGGGCGGCCAGCTGACCGGCGAGGTCATGTGGTTCTGTCATCTCCGGTTGGACGTCAGTGGTTTCCACCAGTCCGGCGGCAGAGATGGTCAGGGCCCGGTGCTGGTTGTTGACCGAAAATGAATAAACATGGTTGCCGAAGTAATCGCGGTAGTGAAAAAGCTGGCATTCAGGCTCGACGGTCAGGGTGAACCGGAGACAGCGCTGACGGTGGTTATCGCGGGGGTGGAGCCTGATTTCATTGACACTGTGACTGGCCGGCCCGTCATACCGGTAGTCGGTTGTGTGGTTAATCGACAATAGCATTGCGGGTGGACAGTATCGATGTTAGTAGAATATACCGGCAAATTTCAGGCCGATCTGGTTGATGTCATTCATCAGACGGTTGAGGTAGGGAGGCATAGTGGCAAGGTTGAAAGTTTCGGCTGGCAGGTGGAAGATCTCATCGGTCAGCCGCCGGTTGCTGTCCAGTATCTCCTGGCCGGCCGGGCTGTCAAACGAGAAAACCTGTTCAGCGTGATTATGCAGTGACAACAGGGAGAACAGGATCGAGCGGGGAAAAATTGGGTTGGCGGTGATAAAACGGGCGACGATTTCCACCCGCAGCCGGTCGGCGTGGATGCGGCGGAAGGCCTCCAGCCCATCCAGAGTGCGCAGGGCAGCGGTAAGTTGCTGGAAGCTGTTGATCAACCGGTTCTGGTTCTGATCCTGATCATTGTTGAAATATATCAAGTTGAGGATGCGGGTGGTGTTTTCCGCCCGCTCCATATAGCGTCCGATCTGGAGCATATGCCACTCGTCACTGCGCGGCATGCCGTCCTCAGCCACCCCCTGGAACAGGGCGATGTAATTTTTGGTCCTGCGGAAAAAGGCGTAAGGTATGTCCCCGGTGTCATTCTGGCGGCGTAGCCAGATATAGGCTTCGTTGATAGCCTCCCACATTCTGGACGGCAGTCGTTCCCGCACCGCCCGCAGGTTGTTGCGGGCTTTGGCCAGGCAGGAGACAATCGAGTTTTCATTCTGGCGGTCGAAGGTGATATAGTGGACCACGTTGGCAGTGCTGGTCTCCTGGTAGTGCTGGCGGTAGTCGATGTTGGCGCTCAGGGCGAACAGAATCCGCTGCCAGAGGTTCTGCAGCTCGGCTTCGCTCTTGGCCCACTCGCGGTAAGTGTGATAGCTGACGTTGAGCAGGCGGGCGTGATTTGCCACCCGCTCGCTGTAGCGGCCAATCCAGAAAAAGGTTTCGGCAATGCGGTTGCCAATCATCGTGGTCTGGTCCTCGCTTTCAGTTGTATGGCAGAACAATCCGGCCGGAGTCGTATGACGATCAGCTGGGGTGGCCGGGCAGCACGATCAGGGGCTGGTTACCCAAGTATCCTTGCTACCTCCGCCCTGGGAGGAATTTACCACCAGCGACCCCTCCGATAGGGCGACCCGGGTTAGCCCGCCGGGCAGTATGTGTACATTTTCATCCCGGCCGAACATTATATAGGGGCGGAGATCAACGTGACGGGGAACAATCTGATCACCGGCCAGCGAAGGTACAGTGGAGAGAGTCAGGGTGGGCTGGGCAATGTACTGTTCAGGATGGTCGATGATCAGCTGCCGGAATTTGTCCAGCTCTTCCCGGCCGGCCTGCGGCCCGATCAGCATGCCGTAGCCGCCGGACAGGGAGGTATGTTTCACCACCATTTCGGTCAGGTGGTCAAGGACGTAACGGCGATCCTCCTCCCGCTGGAGGACGTAGGTGGGCACGTTGCTGATAATCGGCTGTTCGCCGAGGTAGAAGCGAATCATGTCCGGCACGTGGATATATATGGCCTTGTCGTCAGCCACGCCGGTACCGGGGGCGTTGCAGATGGTGACGTTGCCGGCCCGGTAGGCGTTGATCAGGCCGGGAACGCCAAGCAGAGAGTCGGGGCGGAAGGCCAGCGGGTCAAGGAAATCGTCGTCAATCCGCCGGTAAATCACGTCCACCTGCTTGCGGCCGCCCAGGTAGCGCATGTAAACCTTGTTGTCGCAGACAACCAGATCGCGGCCTTCGACCAGGTCGATGCCCATTTCCTGGGCCAGGAACGTATGTTCGAAATAGGCTGAATTATAACAGCCGGGAGTTAGCAGTACAACCGTGGGATCGCGGTCGTCCCGGGGGGCGACGCTGCGCAGGCTGGAGAGAAACGCCTGCAGCCCGTAGTCGATGTTGGACACATGGCAGGTGAAGAAAAGTTCGGGGAAATACTGCTGCATCAGCCAACGGTTCTTGTAGACGTAGGATATACCCGACGGGGTGCGCAGGTTGTCCTCGAGGACGTAGTACCGGCCGTCGCGGTCGCGGACCAGGTCGATGCCGGATAGGTGGCAGTAAACTCCTCCCGGCGGGTCGAGGTCTTTCATTTCCGGCCGGAAGTAGGTGTTGTTGACGATCATTTCGCGGGGAATCAGCCCGGCCCGGACGATGTCCTGCCGGTGGTATATGTCGTGGATAAACCGGTTGAGGGCGGTGATTCTCTGTTTGAGGCCAGACTGCAGATACTGCCACTCCGGCTCGGGAATAATCCGGGGAATGATGTCAAAGGGAATGGTTCGCTCTAGTGACTGGCCGTCGTCGCTGTTGTACAGGGTGAAGGTTATGCCTTGCTTGATCATCTGCCGGACCATGGTAGCCTGGCGCTGCACCAGGTGGTCAAACGGCATCCGGCTGAGCTGGCTGGCAATAGGCCAGTAGTGGGGGCGAATCTGATTGCCGGGGGCAAACATCTCGTCGTAGTAGCCGTCGGACAGGCGGTAGTTGCTGAACATTGTGCGGTCTCCTCGCTTTATTGCAGAATCGTTCCGTTTTCCAGCCGCAGCGGCTGGACGGCGGCGTCCATGGCCTGCCGGCTGTCGATGAATCCCTGGTCGGCCATGGCGTCTAGCACAATGCGCTGCCGGTTTCTGGCGGCCCGTGGGTTTACGTAGGGTGACAGCAGGGACGGGGCGTTGGGTATCCCGGCCAGTAGGGCCGCTTCGGCCAGTGTCAGGGCCTGGGGCGGCTTGCCGAAGTAGGTGTGGCTGGCGGCAGCGATGCCGTAGGCGTTGGAGCCGAAGTAGACCGTGTTGAGGTAGTAGGCCATTATGTCCTGCTTGTTCAGCCGCCAGTCGATAATTACGGCAAATACCGCCTCGGTCAGTTTGCGGTCAAAAGTGGGCTGATCGTTAAGCCAGACGTTTTTGACCAGCTGCTGGTCAATAGTGCTGCCGCCTTGCACAACCTGCCCGGCCTGCAGGTTGACCAAGGCCGCCCGGACGGTTGCTTCCGGGTCGACTCCCCAGTGCTGCCAGAACCGCCGGTCCTCGATTGCCACCACCGCGTTGACCAAATCCGGCGGCAACCGGGAGAACGGCACAAAATCCGGCTGGTGGCCGATGGCATCCAGCCGGGACAGACCGATCAGTTCGGTGTAAGGGGCAGGTAACAACTGAGCCAGCCAACGATGATAGTTGCCCTGGATATAGCGTCCGCCGCTAAAGGCGATAACCGCCAGCAGCGACAAAATGACAATTTTCAGAAGCAGGCGCATAATATTTCCTGCCTTGTTCCAAATATCTTCCCGGTCAACCGGGCTGATGAGCATAATTTTCCGGAGGTGAGGCAAAATTGTCAATTCGCCAGTGTCAGCACTACCAATTTGATTTCAGCCGCCAGGTGGCGCACTGCCAGCTCTGTCCGCACCGCTGTGCCATTGCGGTCGGCCAGTCGGGGAGGTGCCGGGCTCGGTACAACGACGGGCAGGGGCTGGTGGCCACGACCTACGGCCAATTCTGCAGCATCGCCCTCGACCCCATTGAGAAAAAACCGCTCCGCCATTTCCACCCCGGCAGCACCATCCTGTCGGTAGGCGGTCGGGGCTGCAATCTCCACTGCCAGTTTTGCCAAAACTGGCAGATTGCCCACGGCGATCCGGACTGTCAATACATACCGCCGGCCGGGCTGGTGGCTCTGGCTGACAGGTGGCGCGATCGCGGCAACATCGGGGTAGCTTTCACCTACAACGAACCGCTGATCGCCTGGGAGTACATTGCCGACACCGCGCCTTTGCTGCGCGAGGCCGGTTTGCATACCGTGCTGGTCAGCAACGGCTACCTGCTGCCCGAACCATGGCAACAGCTGTTGCCGTGGATCGACGCGGCCAACATCGATGTCAAGGCGTTTAACGAACAGTTCTACCGCCGCTACTGTCACGGCGGGCTGGCGGAGGTAGTGCAGACGGTGGAGGCAGCTGCGGCGGCCAGACACTGTCATCTTGAGGTCACATGTCTGATCATTCCCGGCCTCAACGACAGCCGGCAGGATATGGAGAAGCTGGCCGACTGGCTGGCCGGTCTCGACCCCGGTATACCCCTGCACATCAGCCGTTATTTTCCCCGCTACCGGCTGGACATTGCCCTCACTCCCCGGCAGACACTCGAGGAGATGGCAGCCGTGGCCGGGCGATACCTGACCCGGGTCTATATCGGCAACTGCTGAAAAACGCCAAACCCATCTATTCGCGGTCCGGCTGATTAATCCTGCTGTCCGGCCGGCAGCGGCAGGATTTTGCCGGCCGGACAGCGAAACAGCAGTCGATGAGCTACTGGGATGAGCCCGGTGCGGCAGTGCTGGTGGTGGGCAGCGTATGTGTCGACTATTACCGCACCGCTAATGGTGCCGTCGTGCCCTGCTGGGGGGGGAAGGGGGCCAATCAGGCCCTGGCGGCGGCCAGTTGTGGGACAAGGGTGACAATGGTAGGCTGTGTGGGCGACGACCGGACAGGACGGCTGGCAGCCGACCGGCTGGCAGCCGGGGGAGTGGATGTCAGCTACTTACATACGACCGACCGGGCCACGACCGGTGCGACACTTATTGCAGTCGGGCCGAGAGGGGAAAGCACGATAACGGGTTACAACGGGGCTAATGCCTATTGCCGTGCTGATATGGTGACCAGGGCCGTCGGGCAGATGCCCGATCGCTGTCTTTTGCTGGTGCAGCAGGAAGTGGGGTGGCAGGCGGTGGTTGCCGCCCTGACCGGTGGTGAGCGGCGGGGCTGGCCGGTGATCATCGACCCGGCGCCGCCGCGCAACTGGCCGGACGGTTACTGGCGGACGGCGGCTGCAATTACCCCCAATCAGGCTGAAGCATTCAAGCTGAGCGGTTATTGGGTGAAGAGGGCGGAGGATGCAGTGGCGGCAGTGGCGGCCATCCGGGCCAGGTACCGGTTTGCCGGCGATGTAATCATCACTGCCCGGCAGCACGGCCTGTTTTATACCGACGGACCCGGGGTGGGCCACTGTCCAGCCAGCCTGCCGGCCGACCGGGTGGTGGACGGGACCGGGGCCGGCGACGTCTGCAACGGGGTGCTGGCGGCCAAGCTGGTGGCCGGCTGCGGCTGGCGGGCGAGTGTGGAAGCGGCAGCCCGGGCGGCCGAACTGGCCACTACCGGTTTGGGAGCGCAGGTGGCAGCGGTTTATGAACATTGTGCCCGGCTCGCCGGACAGGGCAAACCGGCGGTGGTTAACTGCCCGGCCGGTTCGGACCGGGAAACAGGACAAATTCTGACCAGGGGGAAGGTTGGCCAATGAGAAAAATATGGGTTTTTGCAATCGGCGTACTGATCTGTCTGACGGCGGCCGGCGGACTGGCTGCCCCGGCAGACGGAGACAGCAACGGTGACCAGAACGATCAGCCCATGACCAGGATGATGAAAACCGTTGACGGCTACCTCTACCTGCCCCTTTCCTACTTTATGAAGGGGGTGGGTTACGGTGACCGCAAGTACTACGGTCAGGAAGACGGCAAGGCCTGGCTTAACGTCATAGGGACCCGGGTGGAATTCCGGGTGCCGGGTGAGGAAGACGACCCGCCGGGCCGGGAATTCTTCCAGCTGACCATTAACGGCAAAACCATCGATATCAACCGGGCGGTGGCCCTGCCGGGTGACGGGCATGATCCATACGTTCTCGGGGCGGTGCTGGCCAAGGCAGTGGGTTACATACAGAAGGGCAGCGGACTGACCATGGCTTCAGTGAGATATGAGTCTGATCCCAAGGCCCTGACCCCCGGCGATCTGATGGTCCGGTCGCGAAACGGCGGTGATCTAGCCGCTGTCTCTTATACACATCTCC
>JAOAFP010000051.1 GCA_026416215.1 Negativicutes bacterium
CCATAATCCAGGAGCTTTACGCCCCGTTTCTCCATCAGAGCAACCGACTGCAGGTTATGCCGGTGGTTTCCGCTGAGCTGACCAAGTATGCCGCCAATGCCATGCTGGCCACCCGGATCAGCTTTATGAACGAGCTGGCCGGCCTGTGCGAGGCAGTGGGGGCGGATATCGAGGACATTCGGCGGGGAATCGGGGCTGACAGCCGGATTGGCCGGGCGTTTCTTTACGCCGGCGCGGGGTTTGGTGGCTCCTGTTTCCCCAAGGATCTGCGGGCTCTGGCGCAGTTTGCCGGACAATACAATTGCCCGGCCGACCTGATCAATGCGGTTATCACCGTCAACGAACGGCAAAAAAAATCCCTGTTCGGCAAAATCAACAAATTTTTCGGCGGTCAGCTGGCGGGCAGAGTGATTGCCGTGTGGGGGCTGTCGTTCAAGCCTCATACCGATGACGTGCGCGAGGCGCCGGCTTTGGTTCTGATCGAAGACCTGCGGCAGGCTGGTGCCAGGGTCAGGGCTTACGACCCGGCAGCCATGACCGCTGCCCGGGCGGTGCTGGGCGAACAGGGGATAGTTTACTGCGACGACGAATACCAGGCGGCAGCTGGGGCTGATGCCATTGCCCTGATGACAGAATGGCCGCAGTTTCGCAGCCCCGATTTCCCGGGGCTGGCCGCGACGATGCGCCAGCGGGCGATCTTTGACGGCCGCAACCAGTACCGGCCGCAATTCGTCCGCGGTCAGGGATTCAGCTACGTCGGAATCGGACGGCCGGGCGATGACTGCTGAGCGGACAGTATTGGTCACCGGTGCTGCCGGCTTTATCGGCATGCATTGGTGCCGTTGGCTGCTCGACCATGGTTTTACGGTAACCGGGATTGACAACCTCATCCCTTACTACTCACCCCGACTGAAGCAATTGCGGCTGGAACAGCTGGCTGGGCGGCCGGGTTTTACCTTTATTGCCGGCGATATAACCGATCCGGACTGCTGGCGGACAGCGGCGGCAGCCGGACCGGTTGCCGAAGTCTGGCACCTGGCCGCCCAGGCCGGGGTACGCCACTCGCTGACCAACCCTGACGCCTATCTCAACAGCAACCTGCTGGGATTTGGCCGGGTCCTGGAATTTTGCCGGCACCAGCCGGTTGTCAATCTGGTTTTCGCCAGCAGCTCCAGCGTGTATGGCGCCAATAAAAAGGTTCCGTTCGCCGAGGACGACCGGACCGACCACCCGGTCAGCCTGTATGCAGCGACCAAGAAAGCCAACGAGTTGATGGCCCATTCCTACAGCCATCTCTACCGGCTTAACACGGTGGGACTGCGATTTTTCACTGTTTACGGCCCGTGGGGTAGGCCGGATATGGCACCGATACTGTTCGCCGATGCCATCTGCGCCGGCGAACCGGTGCCGCTATTTAACGGCGGCGATATGCAACGGGATTTCACCTATATAGACGACGTCATCGCCGGCATGGCCGGGCTGCAGTCGATCCTGCCCCGGGAGCGGACCGGCTGGTGCGAAGTCTTTAACGTTGGCAATAACCGCCCCGAGCGGCTGGAAGATTTTGTCAAACTGCTGGCTGCCCGGCTCGGCCGGCCGGCCAGCCGGCGGCTGTTGCCCGGCCAGCCTGGTGATGTTCCGGCAACTTACGCCGATGTGGGCAAACTGCGAAAAGCCTGCGGTTATGTCCCCAAAACCAGTCTGGCGAAGGGGATTGAACAGTTTGTGGCCTGGTATCGCGAGTGGCGGGGGGAATTTTAGTTGCAGCTCAGTCTGATTGCAGCCCAAAACGGCCAGACCGCCAGCTGCTGGCAGTGGCCGGACGGCAGGTGCCGGCACATAGAAAGCACTTACAACCCCGGCCAGGAGGCGGATGATTTTGCCCTGTCGGTCAATCTGGCCGAGCAAACCCTGTACATAGTGGCCGGCACTGCCCTCAACTACCACGTACGGGCACTGGCCGAACGTCTGCCGGGCAACAGCGTAATGCTGGTGGTCAACAGCCGGCAGGGTGCGCATCTCAGCGAAGTCATCCACCAGCGGCTGGGCTGGCCGATGGTCAGCCGGGAAAACGTCTTTTACCGGTCAGATGATCAGGCAGCTGAAATAATCGGTTATGCCGCCTGGCTGGCGTTCAAGAACCGGCTGCTGGCCTGTCGGATACTGCGCTGGCCAAGCTGGGATGAGGTGGCGGGCGAACTGTTTGCCGCCCTCGATGACCGGGCTATCGGGCAGATCGACACCAAACTGCGTTTGCACCGCGGCTTCTGGCAGCGGGGAGGAGGGTTGTCGGCAGTGAATTTGTGGCAAAACCTGCCGTACATCATTGCCTCTCCCCCGCTGGACCTGCTGGAGGGTGGCTGGCGGGGACGCCCGGTCCTGGTGGTGGCGGCCGGGCCGTCATTGGACAAAAACATCGCCGTGGCCAGGGACAATCAGGATAAAATGCTGGTGATCGCTGCCGGCTCAGCAGTCAGACCGCTGGTCCACTATGGGGTGAGGGTGGATTTTGTGGTGGCAGCCGACCCTTATCCGATTATGGCGGGACAGCTGCTGGGGATGATTTCTGACGAAACGGTACTGGTGGCCGGGCTGAACCTACCCCCGGGAGTTGTGGCGTGCTATCCGCGGCAAACGGTATTCTTCAGTGACCCCTGGCAGATGATGGGGGTAGGCCAGCGGCTGGCTGAACAACTGAATATCGGCCGGCTGGTAACCGGCGAAAGCGTTATCATACCGGCTATTTCACTTGCCAACCTGCTGGGAGCCAGTCCGATCATCGTCATTGGCATGGATCTGGCTTATGAAACAATGACTGTCTCGCATGCGGCTGGGGTTAACCTTGGTCTCGACGAACGGCGGGTTTTGGAAAAGATGGTCGAGCAGAAAATGATCGACTGCGAAGTTCCCGGCTGGCACGGGGGAGTGGTCAGGACGCAGCTGATGTTCAAATCGGTAATTGCCTCTCTGTCGGCCATGGCTGCCGGCAGTGGCGGGCGTTACGTAAATGCCACCGAGGGCGGAGCCAGGGTGGACAATTTTCATCACTGCCGGCTGGCGGAGGTGGTGGCTGCCGGCAATTTCCCCGGCTGTCCGGCTGAGATTGCGCGGATCAAAAAAATATTCACCGACTATTCCGGTCTGCCGCAAATGAAACAGGTGCGACGGGTAATCGCCGAATACCGCCGGGAAATAGCGGCGACCGATTTTGCCGGCAAGCCGGCTGACGATGTCCGCCGGCTTATTCTTCAGCTGCCTGAACGTGACTGGTTTGAACTGCTGATGCCGGCGGTGGTGGTAGCCTATGACCGGGCAGTGCTGGCGTTAAAGGCCAATGCTCCTGATGCCGATGTCCGGTGCGGGGAGTTCATCGCCCTGTGGCAGGATTGCCGGCGGCAATTATGTAATATACTGGAAGATATTGGAAATATGCTTGAAACCTATCTGTTGCCGGGGTAATAAAGTGGCAGTCGAGTTTTCGATTATTATCACCACCTTCAATTATGAAAAATATTTGCCGCGGGCCATCCGCAGCTGCCTGGAGCAGAGCCTGGACCACAGCCTGTACGAAACCATTGTGGTCGATGATGGCAGCAGTGATGGGACCGGCATCATCCTGTCAGCCTTCAGCCGCTATATCCGCGTGGTCTGTCACCAGACCAACCGCGGTCTGGCCGCTGCCCGCAACACCGGTCTGGCTGCCGCCACCGGGCAGTGGGTAACCTTTCTCGACGCAGATGATCTGCTTCACCGGGACTTTTTGCGGGTGATGAAGCTGGCGGCTGAATTCAACAGCGATCGTTTTGACGCGTTTGCCTGCGATTACTTCCTGGTTGACGACGAGGCCAACCATTTACGGCGGGTGAACGTGGACGAAGCGCCTATAGCCTGTGGGGTGGTGTATCGCAGAAACGACCTGCTGGCCGTTGGTATGTTTGACGAACGGTTGCAGATCGGTGAGGATATCGATCTTCGCCTGAGATTTGGCAGACAGTTCAGGGTTGGCAGGGTAGATCTGCCCCTTTACCGCTACCGCATGCACGACAGCAATCTGACCAGGGATCCGGCCACCAACGCCATGCACATCGAACTGGTCAAAGAAAAGCACGACTGCAAAGATATTAATCCCACCTACTGGCGAAGCAGGCTGGACGACCGTTTTGTCGGCGATGCGGCTGCGACAGGGGACGAGGACAAATGAGGCCGGAATACCTGCCGCTGTCCCGGCTGGATATGCACCCGGCCTATTGCCCCGGGTCGCTGACTTTTCTGCGTCCGGATGCGGCCAGGGCGGCGGGGGGAAGGGAATGGCCGGCGGTCCTCAACGTTGAACCCACCAACGCCTGTAACTTGCGCTGCCGGGTTTGTCCCCGGCAGCTTTACGCCGAGCGCTGGGGAACAACCTTGCTTGACATGGCGGTCTACCGGCGGCTTGTGACCGAGGCGGCCGGACAGCGACCGCTGATTATGCTCAACCTGCACAAGGATGGGGAGCCCCTGCTTCACCCCGGGCTGCCGCAGTTTGTCAATCTGGCCAAAAAACACCTGCCCGCCACCACTGTCCACCTCAACACCAACGGGGTGCTGCTGACCGGCGAGCTGGGTCGGATGCTGCTGGCGGCCGGGCTGGACGACATGACCGTGAGCATCGATGCCGCTCGGGCTGACACTTACCGTCGGCTAAAGGGTGAAGACCTTCTGGCGGTGGTGGAAAAAAATGTGGAGAGATTTGTTGTTGAACGGGATCGGCAGGCTGCCGGCTGCACGGTCAGGGTAAAGATAACCGACCGGTTGGTGAGCGAGGAAGAGATAGGCTGGTTTGTCGACCGCTGGCAGGGGGTGGCCGATCAGGTGCAGATTGGCGGCCTGCATTCCTGGGCAGGGGCGATCGAAGGAATTGACGAAAGTTATGCCGGCGACGGTCAGCGTTATCCCTGTCCGCTGCTCTATTACGCCCTGGCTGTTAACGCCGACGGCACGGTCAGCACCTGCAATGTCGACTGGAATCGCGAAAATGTTGTCGGCGATCTCGCAGTCCAGACTATCGGCCAAATCTGGCAAAAATCACTGTTTCTGGCGGAGATACGCCGCCGGCACGAGCAGGGCCGCTGGCGGGAGCTGTCGGTATGCCAGCGGTGCAATTTCTGGCGGGGTGGGCCGGCGCCGGAACCTGGGGATAGTGCCCGCTGAACGCGGCGGGCGGAAAAACCGCCGAGGAGGTGGCGATTTATGAGCAGACCGCTGATTATAGCCGAGGCCGGGGTACATCACGGTTGTGACCGGCAGCGGGGATTCGCCCTGATCGAGGCTGCCGCCCGGGCCGGGGCTGACGCCATCAAATTCCAGACCTACCGGGCCGAACGGATTGTCACCTGCTGGGCTCCCCGCTACTGGGACTGCGGCGAGGCCCCCGGGACCCAGTTTGACACCTTTCTGCCGCGCGGGCGGTTTGGCCCGGACGACTACCTGGCCCTGGCCGAACACTGCCGGCGGCAGGGGATTATGTTTCTTTCCACCCCGTTTGATATTGAGGTGGTGGACTGGCTCGAGCAGTGTGGCATGGCGATGTACAAGATAGCTTCGGCCGATCTGACCAACTATCCGCTGCTGAAGCGGGTTGCGGTCACCGGCAGGCCGATTCTGCTGTCCACCGGGGCAAGCACCGGCGAGGAGATAAAGGCAGCAGTGGATTTCATCCGTCAACAGGGCGGGCACGACCTGACTCTTCTTCACTGCTGCCTGGCGTATCCAGCTCCCTACGACGGGCTGAACCTGAAAAAGATCATTACCTTAAGGGAACTTTTCCCCGATTGCCGGGTTGGCTACAGCGACCACACCATCCCCGATCAGTGTCTCAGCGCCTGTCTGGGAGCAGTGGCTCTGGGGGCAGAGGTGATTGAGAAGCATTTCACCCTGGATCGCAGTTTGCCCGAAGACGATCACTATCACGCCCTGGACGAGCAGCAACTAGGCCAGCTGGTGGAGGGGGTGGCCCATCTGACCGCTGCACTGGGCAGCGGTCAGTTACAGCCGGCCGGGTGTGAGCAGCCGGCCCGGTTACATGCCCGGCGCAGCATTGTCGCCGCCCGCGACCTGCCGGCGGGCACAGTTCTGGAATGGGAGCACCTGGACTTTAAGCGTCCCGGTCACGGCATACCCCCCAGTCAGGTGGCTGATGTCACCGGGCGGGTTCTAAACCGGGACCTGCAACGCGATCAATTGGTGACGTGGGACTGCCTGCAATGAGGAAATACGGCGGCAGGTGCGGGCAGGATTCTGGCAGTCCCGGTCTGGCCGGTCGGCGGCCGGCTGTGCCGGACGGCCGCTGACGCGGTAAGGATTCCGGCATTGCAACCATGGCTACGGCTGCAAGACCCGGTGGTAATTGTGGATTGGGCGAAGTGGTGGAGGAAGTGGCCATTCTTTGCGGCGGCAGGGGTAGGCGGTTGCGAGCGGTGGTCAGCGACCGGCCCAAGCCGCTGGTAACGATCGACGGGCGGCCGTTTCTTGATATCCTAATCGACTACTTTAGCCGGTTTGGGGCCCGCCGGTTCATTCTACTGGCCGGTTACCGGGGCGAGGATATTGAGGGGTACGCTAACGAAAAACGGCAATCCGCCGATAATATCAGTGTAGAGGTGAGCACCGAGACCGAAGAGCTGGGCACGGCTGGCGCGTTGCGCCGGCTGGGTGGGATGCTGAGCGGGGGCGTGTTCATCGTCGCCAACGGCGATTCGTATTGTCGGCTGGCAGTGGATAGACTGGTGTCCCACCACCTGGCCGGCGGCCAGCTGGTCACCCTGGCGGCCAGCTGGCAGGACGACTGCGGCGACTTCGGCCGGCTGGAACTGGACGGGCGCGACAACATCTTAGCTTTCCGGGAAAAAACCGGCCGGCGGCAGGGCGGAATGATCAGCGCCGGTGTGTACTGCATGTCACGTCAGGTTCTGGGGCTGATCCCGACCGGACGGTGCTCGCTGGAACGGGATGTGTTCCCGGCCCTGACGGCCCGGCCGGGAATGATCAGAGCTTATCGCTGTGGTCAGCCGGTCATGGACATCGGCACGCCGGGGCGGCTGGCTAATTTTTGCAAATGGTGGCAAAACAATGGCGACTAAAACAGCGTTCATAACCGGGATCAGCGGAATGGTCGGCTCGCATTTGGCCGACTTTTTGCTGACTAATACCGACTGGCAGATAGTGGGACTGATCCGCTGGCGCAGCCCGCTGGACAACATCGAACACCTGCTGCCCGAAGTCAACCGGCGGGGGCGGGTGCAGCTGGTGTACGGCGATCTCAACGACGAAACATCGTTGCGGCGGGCAGTGCGGGGCTGCCGGCCGGATTATGTGTTTCACTTGGCGGCCCAAAGCTACCCCACCACCAGTTTTACATCGCCTATCGAAACCCTGAATGTCAATGTACTGGGGACGGCCCGCCTGCTGGAAGTGCTGCGCGAGTGCCAGAATGAGGAGGTCTGCCGTCCGGTGGTGCACGTCTGTTCGTCCTCAGAAGTATTTGGCCGGGTGCCACCCGACAAGGTACCAATCGGTGAGGAGAATAGTTTTCATCCCGCCTCACCCTACGCTATATCTAAGGCCGGCACCGACCTGCTCGGCCGCTATTACGCCTGTGCGTTCGGTCTCTGTACTATCACCACCCGGATGTTCACCCACACCGGGCCGCGGCGGGGGGATGTTTTTGCCGAATCGAGCTTTGCCAAGCAGATTGCCATGATCGAACAAGGATTATTGCCGCCGGTGATAAAGGCGGGAAATTTGAGGTCACTGCGGACCTGGGCTGATGTGCGCGACGCCGTGCGGGCCTACCACCTCCTGGTGACTGTCAGCCCGGTTGCCGGCGAATACTACAATATCGGCGGCAGCTTCAGCTGCACAATCGGCGACATGCTGGACCATCTGCTCGGGCAGTCGACGGTCGGGGGGATCAGGGTGGAGGTGGAGGAGGAAAGATTGCGGCCGGTGGACGCCGATTTGCAGATTCCCGACACCAGCAAGTTTGTCTGTCATACCGGCTGGCAGCCGCAATATTCGTTCGAACAGACCATGAACGACCTGTTGGCCTACTGGCGGGCGAAAGTTGCCGGTGGGAAAAAGTTTCTGGCAAGGTGAGATGGCATGCCGATAATTGTCGAAGCTACCGAACTCGCTGGGGTTAAGCTTGTAAAGCCGTACGTGTTCGAGGACCATCGCGGCCGCTACATCGAGACGTATAACGCCCGTGACTACCGTCAGGCCGGCATTGATGTCGATTTTGTCCAGGACGATATATCAGTCTCCCGGCACAACGTTCTGCGGGGAATCCACGGTGACAGCACGACATGGAAACTGATATCCTGTCTCCAGGGCAGTTTCTATCTGGTGGTGCTGAACTACGACCGGGAATCCGAACAGTTTGGCAAGTGGCTGAGCTTCAGCCTGTCCGAGCACAACAACTGGCAGGTCCTGGTGCCACCCCGGTTTGGCAACGGGCATCTGGTTACCAGCGAGAGGGCTGTCTTCCACTACAAGCAGAGCACCTACTACTGCCGGGAAAGTCAGTTCACGGTAAAGTGGAACGACCCCCGCTTCAATATCTGGTGGCCGACCGACCGGCCGATTTTGTCCCAGCGGGATCAACGGGGAGAATGACACACGATGGTTATCACCAGGACTCCGCTACGCATTTCCTTTTTCGGCGGCGGGACCGACCTGCCGGCATGGTTTTGCAGACACGGCGGCGAGGTCATATCCACGACGATCGACAAATACATCTATATTAACTGCCGGGTTTTGCCGCCGTTTTTCCCTCACCGTCACCGCATTGCCTACTCGCGGGTGGAAACGGTGGATGAGCTCGGAGATATTGCCCACCCGGCCGTGCGGGCAATTTTTGAGCACTTCAATGTCAGGACGGGAATGGACCTCCATTACGACGCCGATGTGCCGGCCAATTCCGGGCTGGGGTCAAGCTCCAGTTTTGTTGTCGGGCTGATAAAGGCCGTCCTGGCGCTGGGCGGGCGGATGGTATCGCAACGGACGCTGGCTGACCTTGCCATAACCATCGAACAGGAGCAAATGCGGGAGAGTGTGGGGCTGCAGGACCAGATCGCGGCAGCTTTCGGTGGGTTCAATCACATTGAGTTCATCCCCGGGGACGGCTACCGGGTGAACAAAATAACGGTCAGCCAGGCTGTAGTGGACCGGATCCACAGCAGCCTGATGCTGTTTTTTACCGGTTTCCAGCGTTTCGCCAGCACGATCGAACAAAAAAAGATCGCCGGCATTGAAAACCGGACCAGTGAACGGCTGATGTGCCAGATGGCCGATATCACCCGGCAGGCCACGCAGATCCTGACCGGAGGTGGCGACATTGCCAGGTGGGGTCATCTGCTGCACGAAAGCTGGGAAGTTAAAAAAGCTCTCTGCGATGGTGTCAGCAACCCGGGTATCGATGAAATATACGAACGGGCACGGCGGGCCGGGGCAACCGGCGGCAAGCTGCTGGGGGCGGGCGGCGGCGGCTGCATGCTGCTCTGGGTTGAGCAGGATCGGCAAAGCCAGGTCAAGTCCGCCCTGACCGGTCTGACCCACATTCCTTTCCGGTTTGACACCACTGGTTCGACGGTTATATATTACAAGGAAGATCAGTATGGCCAGCCGTTCTGAACCATGCCTGGTGGTGACCGGAGGGACGGGACTGATTGGCTCGGCATTACTGGAAGCCATTCTGACGGCTTTCCCTGAACAGACTGTCCGGGCGGTGTATTGCAGCAGCCGGCCGGGGATTTATGACCAGCGCGTAGAGTGGGTGAGGGCTGACCTGAGCAGGATCGGGGACTGCTGCCGGGCACTGTCAGGGCTGTCTCTTATACACATCT
>JAOAFP010000052.1 GCA_026416215.1 Negativicutes bacterium
GTGTCGAACCAGGGGATCGGCAAGTGGGAAGTGAATCTCGGCCGAGTGCTCACCGTCAACCCGGCGGAAGTGCAGCGCATCTTCGGCGACGCGGCGGCAAGCGTCACCGGCCGGTACGGCGCCTGACCAAGACTATGCGGCGACAGATTGTTGGCGATGTGGCTCATCACCGTGTTGCCGGCAGCGGCCACCGCTCTGATCTGATCCGGGGCAATGCCGGCCAGCGCACATAGTTTTCCCACCAGGGGCCTGACGCTGTCCCGCCACAAAAGTTGACGCAGCTCATCCAACCCGCCGGGACGGTCGGCCACCACTATCCGCGATATGACATCGGCGGCCAGCACGGCCTGGCGGTTCAGACCACCTGCCGCCCAAACCATCTGCCCGTTGGCCAGATCAAACAGGCCGGCAGCCAGCGATGTAGTGCCTATGTCCAGCGCCAGGCCGTAACTTGCAGCCGGCGGAGAGCAATCGGCCGTCATCCGCCAGTCCATCTGCAGATTTTCGTCGTCGCCGGCCGGGGGAAGGTCGATCACAAGGCTGCCGGCCGCAATGACCGCGCGACAAGCCAGCTCCGATACCGTTTCCCGCCGGTCATCGGCCAGTGCGGTTATCCTGACCCGGCAGCCGCCGCAGATCCCCTGGCCGGCACACCCCGACCGTCCGGCCAGAAAATCCTTCACAGCCGGCCATAGGTACTGCCCTGGCTCGCATACCACTTCGCACAGCAGCTGTCCGTACCGGCGTAGCAAAATTCTGCTTAAAGACCGTTCAGCGGCCAAGCAACTCACCCACCACTTTTACCGCCGAATAAGCATCCGGAGCATAGCCGTGAGCCCCGATCCTATCAGCATATTCCCGGCTTAGCGGCGCTCTGCCCACCACGGCGCCGTTCATCAGGATGCACTGTCCTGTAGTCAGGCTATATGCCAAATTGTTACCAAACACTGTTCTCAATCTACAATCTTGCCGGGCGATCATTCCAAACCACCGGCCGGCTGCCCGCCCAGGCATACCCCGTTTTCGTAATAATTTTCCGGCTGTAGCGGGATAAAATATATTTCACAGGTTTTGTATCCCCGTCCCCGCACTGCCCGGTCGATCGCCCCAGCTACTTTATCCCTGACTTCCTTGCCCCGTTCAAACCAGTAGACCTGAATCAACGGCCCGCAGCTGCAGTGACGCCCGTGATCGCAAAGAAAATCAGCCGCCCGGTGTTCAACCACAAAGTGATCGCGGGGACATCCCGCCGCTTCGCTGAGTCTTTCCAGCAGATCCCACTGGAAGGCCGCAATGTCCGCCCTTTCCACACCGCGAAAAATTATCTGAGGCATGCCTTTTTGTCCCTCCTTCAATATTTTTATGTTTCTTCCCTCTTCCCCTGGCATCTGACCAGGCCGGCAACGAAACGCAGCCTCATTACGGGCCGGGCCGTTTTACCCCCGCATTCCGAAACAAAGACCACGGGAAACACAGCCACCCGTGGTCTTCGTCCGTCGGCACTGCCTGCCGCTACCTTACTCCCTTGCTGTGGAAAAAGCTGCCGTACTGGGTGTCCATATTGGCTATATGGGCCACCAGCCAGCCGTTGAGGAATCGGTACACCGATTCGGCGGATTCAATGGGCGAGTTATTTAGCTGGGCCAGAGCCGCCCTCACCCGTTGCCGGTAGTATTCATGAGCCTTGTATTGTTCATCGAAGGCCGGATAGCCGTACTTGCGCATCAATCCTTCTTCATCGGCCAGATGCTCATCGGCGTAGGACGCCACGTCGCGCACCAGCTTTTTCAGGCTTTCATCCGCCCGTCCGGCCCTCTTGGCCTTCTGCAGGGCGTGGTAAAGTTCATTGATGTAGTCGATCAGCTTGCTGTGCTGTCCGTCCATGGCGCTGACCCCGGTCTTCAGGTCGTCGGTCAGCCGCAGCTGTCCCTCGGTCTGTTTGGCCCCGCTCATCAGCAAGGTGCCGGCAAACGACGTGACCGTCTCCTGCATTTCAGCAGCAATACCGGCCAGCGAACGGCTGGACGAAGCGATCTCCTCCATCGATGCCGACGTTTCCTCGGTGGCGGCCGACACGGTCTGGGCCTGCTGGGCAATGTTTTTGCTGACGCTGTCAGTTTCGCGGATGGCATGAACCATCCGCTGGCTGCCCGCCGCCATTTCCTCGACGGCGGCGGAAATTTCCCGCATCTGGCCATTGACTTCAGCCACTGCCTCGGCGATCAGACGGAATTTCTCGCCGGCGGCGTTGACCACCTCGCTACCGGTCCTGACTTCCTGTTCCCCGTTATTCATTGCCACCACCGCTTTTTCGGTGTCGCTCTGAATTTCCACGATCAGATTGCTGATCTGCTTGGCCGCTTCCTGCGACTGCTCGGCCAGCTTGCGCACCTCCTCAGCCACCACAGCAAACCCCCGGCCCTGTTCGCCGGCCCGGGCGGCCTCAATGGCGGCATTCAGCGCCAGCAGGTTGGTCTGGGCGGCAATCGACGCGATGGTGTTGACAATCTGCCCGATCGACTGCGACTGGTTGCCCAGCTTGTCAATAACTTTGGCCAGTTCGTTGACCGCCGTCTGGATGTTGCCCATCTGCCGCACCGCCGTCTCAGCCGCCTTGCCGCCCTCGTTGGCATCCTCAACCATTTTTGCCGAACTGGCCGACACGTGATTGGCAGTGGCCGCCACTTCCTCAAGGCTGGCCGAACTCTCCTCGACAATACTGGAAGTTTCGCTCATCGCCGCACTTTGCCGGTCGATGCCGCCGGCAATGTCAGTAACCGCCTCGGCCACCTGGTTGGAGGCCTGGGCAGCCTCCTGGGAGGCGTTGCTCAGCCCCTCGCTGGCCGAGCTGACCTGATCGGCAGCCATGATAATCCGCTGGAAAACATCGCGCAGTTTGGTTTTGAGCTGGTTGAGCGCCCGGGCCATATCCCCCACCTCGTCGTGGCGGCCGAACACCGCGGCCGGCAGACCGACAGCAAAATTCCCTTTCGACATCTCCACCAGCACCTCGCGGGTACTGGCAATCGGGCCAGTCAGGCGACGGCAGAACCAGAAGCTGAACAGCACGACTGCGACAATTATCACTGCACCGCCGATCAGCATTGCCATATAGTTTGCCCGTTTGACGGCTGCAACGTCGGCCAGGGAAAGTCCCACCCCAATTATGCCGATTCGCTCGTTCCGGTCATTGACAACCGGCACATAAGCGGTGAGCATGGGTACCCCGGCTGCCAGCGCCTCTCCTCTGTATTCCTCGCCCCGGCCGACGGTTGTTGCATAAACCTGCTCGGCCACCTTGGTGCCCAGCACCCGCTTGCCCTCAGCATTGACCAGCGAGGTGGCCACCCGGGTGTCGCCCTGGAACACCGAGACCCCGACGCCGGTCATGGCCGCTATTTTGTCCACCGAGGCCATGTCACCGCTCACCCTGTGCTTGCCGCAGTAAAGTTCCCCGTCCCTGATCTGCCACGGTCCGCCAAAGTTGTCTTCATAAAAAGCCTTGGCCGTTTTCAGGGCGTACCCGACCCGGCTGCCCGTCTGTTCGTCAACTATCCGGGCGATATTGACGGTGGCAAAAACACCATAAACCACGACCGTGATCACCACCGCCGTCAGAACAAACGCCGTGATCTTCCCCCGCATTCCTGTTTTGACCACTTTCCCTTCCTCCTGCGAAAATTATTGTTATTTGTAAGCGTAAGCCGGTAACTGCCCTGTTATTCCGTGCACAGACGACATATTCAGCTGCCGGCCGGGCCGGCCGCCAGCTGCCGCGCCCGGCCGGCCCGGCCCCGAAACGCGTCAAGGGTTGTTTCTCCCATAAGCCCGCCGTTGTACCACACCCTAACCACATCGCCGGCGGCGGTGCGCCAGAGCTCCATCTCCAGATGGGAAGCGTAATCCGGGGCCGCGACCAGCGGAAAGCCCAGCAGGGTCATAAGTGGCAGTATCGAGATGTCATGGCCGGAGTACAGGTAGAGCACGCCGCCCCGGCCGGCGGCCGACACTCCGTAGAGCTGACTGGCAATATGGTCCAACATTTCCCCGCCGCACAGCGCGGCCACCCTGTCGGTCAGAAATTGCCAGGCCAGCCCCCACCTAGTGATTTCCATTATACTATCGGCGTCTTCCCGACTCAAGCCCGGCGGCAGGGGAATACCCCGCCGATCGCGCACAATCAGCACGTCACCCACCGTCAGCACATCGGTCAAACCCTTTATCTCGTTGCCAAGTATCTGCGACCATTCAGCAAACTTGCCCTGCCACTCCCTTTCCCGTTTTTGCCAGCCCGGCTGGCTGCACACGTACTGCCTGACGATTTTTTGATAATCCGGGTAGGGCACCACCACCGTCCCATCGTCAGCCGGCACCGTCCGGACCGGGATCACCTGCCAGCGGTAAGGCAGGGCCGGCCGGCCGTCAGCCAGTGCCGGTCCGGTACCGCAGGGGTAGAGGCCAGCCAGAAGACAATGGGCACTGACAATCGTCCGGTTACTGTCACTGGCCATGGCCACCACTGTCCCCGGACGGTACTGACTGGGCAGAAACTGCAGTTCGTCAACGTAGCGGCGGCGATAATCCAGCCCCAGCAAAAACTGCTGGTTCATTCCCAGGGCAGTAAGTTCGCCGGGGCCTTCCGGCCAGTCAACCGGTGAGTTCTTGATCTGGACGAATGGGGTGCGGTCGCCGTGGCGGGTCACAGCTGCCACCGCCAGCAGTTCTTCGGCCCCGGCCGTCGCCGCAGTCAGCCACACAATCAGCAAAACCCCCAGACCGGCCCACATTCCGGACCGACCAACGCATTTTTTTCCCAAGTCTGCCTCCCTGTCACCATAATTTATCCCGGCCTCGTCCCCGGCAGGGGCACGGGGTGTCTGATCATCGCATAGGACAGCGAGCCGGCCAGACAAATTGCTCCGCTGACAATGAACACCAGACTGTAACCGCCTGCAAAATTGGCCAGCAGCCAGCCGGTAGCCAGCGGGGCCAGAGCCCCGCCGAGAAAATTGGCAAAATTCTGGATGCCGCCAACCAGACCGACCGCCGGCGGCGGGACCAGATCGCCAACCAGTGCCCATAGCACCCCGACCCGGGCCGAAACCAGAAAAGTGCTGAGAGCGATCAGCAATTCCGCCCCCCAGAGGCTGTCGACAAAGTTGGCCGGCATAATCACCACCCCAGCCAGCAGACTGCCGGCCACCGCCGGCCACAGCCGGGCCTGCACCGCCGGCACTCCCCGCCCGATCAGCCGGTCGGACAACCATCCTCCCAGCGGTACGGCGGCAATGCCGGCCACGAACGGCCAGGCCGTCATCCAGCCCGCCTGCTGCAGGCTAAGGTGACGCTCGTCGATCAGGTAGGTCGGAAGCCAGGTGAAATAGAGCCAAAACACGTAGGATGTGCCGATGTTCCCCAGGTTGAACCAGATAATAGCCGGCTGCCGGAACCAGTACAGGAAGTTTCCCGGACTGTGGCCGGCCGGAACGGTGTCGGCCGGCCACACCCCGACTTCGGTCAGCCGGGGCTCAACCCGCGGCCGGACGGCCAGCCACCCTGCCAGCAAAACCAGCCCGGCCGCTCCCAGACCGATAAACATCCCCCGCCAGCCAAGCCAGATCATCATCGCCGCCAGCAGAGGCGGGGCAAAGGCGTTGGCCATCTTGGGGCCGACATTCAGCCAGCTGGCCGCCAGTCCCCGTTCAGCCGGACTGAAGTACAGCCGGGCCACTTTGCCGCCGATGATGAAAAACGGCGCCTCGGCAATCCCCAGCACCACCCGCGATAGGTAAAGGCTGGCATACGAGCCGGCCAGACCCCCGGCCAGCGTGGCCAGCGACCAGCTGAGCAGCGACCAGACGAACAGCCGGTTCCACCCCCAGCGGTCAACCAGCCAGCCGGCTGGAAGGTTAGCCAGGGCATACGGCCACATAAATGCCGACAACAACGTCCCCATCGCCACCGGATCGAGGGCAAACTCAGCCCGGATATCCACTGCGGCGATACTGAGGTTGACCCGATCGAGGTAGTTCACCACCGAACCAATCAGCAGCACGCCGATCAGCAGCCGTCGCCGGCTGTCCCACTGCGGCCGGCCGCCGGCCCGACCGGGTTTATTCAACCCCCTGTTCCTTAAGAAAGCGAGCGTATTTAATGTCGCTTGCACTTATATGCCCGACTATCCAGTCGCGGATGAAACGGACAGCCTCCAGCACCGCAGCTTTGCTCACCTGCTCGACCCCTTGTTTTTCCTGGAGTTTTTTTTGCATAACCTTGACCCGGTCGACAAAAAAACTGTGTTCGGCCCGGTGTGCAGCAGCCTCCGGGTAATGATACTCGTCGAGGAGAACCTGTTCGGTCTCAAAATGGGTGTTTATGTAGTATTCCAGTCCCTTGACGATATCGACGGCAACAATCTCCCTCAGCCGCTCCGCCTCACAATCCTCGATCCGCCGCTCCAGATCAGTCAGCAGGGCAACAATTCGCTCGTGCTGGGCATCAATTTTCCTGATTCCGGTGGCTTCCACCCCGCCGGCCCCAAAATTGTCATCCATATTCTATGCTTTGCTCCTTTCCCGCCGGCCTTGCCGTCGCCGGCTCAATCACAACCGTTACATGTGGGATTTCTCCGCCGGCGGCCAAAACCCTGCCGCCCGCCGGACATAGCCTGCCGGCGGCGGCCTGTGTCCGACTCCGGCATTTGCCGGTGAACCGCAGGTGTTTCTCCCGGTCGGTGAAAATTTATTTCAATAACAAGGCAATCGCTTGTTCATTACCCATCCCCCGGCGGAAAAACCATAAAGCTTTAACATAGCCGCTGGCGGGCACCCGCCGGAAAATGTTTACCTTACGGCAGGAAAACTATTGACACCGACGAACTAAACCGGCAGGAAAGCCGGTTCGGTCAGGACCGACTCAATGCCCTCCGCCCGGGCAGGCTGCGATTTGCCGCAGCCTGCGAGGCGATGGAGATAATTATGGAGGTTTGGCAATGTCGAATGGAGATTGCACGGACACCCGACTGAAGAAGGACGTCGGCCTGCTCACCGCCTTCACCCTGGTGGTAGGGATGGTTCTGGGGGCCGGAGCATTCATGAAACCACCGGCCGTTCTCGGCATCACCGGCGACACCACCACCGCCATCCTGGCCTGGCTGATCGGCGCCTTTCTCAGCATGTGCGGCGGCCTGACCATGGCCGAACTCGGGGTTCTGTATCCCCGCACCGGCGGGGTGTACGTTTTCCTCGAGGAACTCTACGGAAAACGGGTTTCCTACCTGTACGGCTGGATGCTGATCTTCCTGTACGGTCCGGCAATCCTGGCCGCTCTGGCCGGTTACTTCAGCTCGGTGTTCTGCCTGCTGTTCTCAGTGCCGGAAAATTTCGTGACGGTGGTGGCTTTCGCCGTTCTGGCATTCGTCACCTTTGTCAATGCCTACGGGGTCCGGCAGGCCGGGCACGTGCAAAAGCTTGCCACTTTCTGCAAGCTGGTGCCGGTTTTTGCCATCGCCGGATTCGGCATATTTAAGGGCAGTGGCCAGGTGTTGGGAATGACTACGGGGATGGGGGCCACCGCCCCGTTCTCCATTGCGATTATCTCGGTGCTGTTTTCCTATGACGGCTGGTCGCAGGTGGCGTCGGTGGCCGGAGAGATGAAACGGCCGGGTCGGATTCTGCCATTGGCCATCATCGGCGGTATAATTTTCCTGTCCATAGTTTATACCGCGATCAACGTTGCCCTGTTCAGGGTGCTGCCGACCGATCAGATCGTCTCGCTTGGTCACGACGCATCGTCCATCGCCGCCCAGAAGCTGTTTGGCCTGTACGGCGGCAACCTGATCTCGGTGGGAATAATGATCTCGATCATCGGCGGGCTCAACGGCTTTACCATGACCCTGTCACGGGTTGTGCTGGCAATGAGCGATCGTCAGCAGCTGCCCGGGGCCCGCTATCTGGGCCGTGTCGAGCCGGACAGTAACACTCCGATAAATGCCCTGATTATGCTGTTAATCGTCACCTACTTCTACTTTGTGGCGGTTGACACCGAACGACTGACCAATATTACGATGTTTTCGGTCTGGATCTTCTACATACTGTGTTTTGTCGGGGTGTTCCTGGCCCGGGTCCGTCATCCGGAAGCCCCCCGCAGCTACCGGGTGCCGTTGTACCCGGTCACCCCGGTGCTGGCCATTGCCGGCGCCCTGTTCATAATCTACGGAATGTTCACCGCCCAGCCGCTCAACGCCATGTTTGCCGTGGTGCTGATCGGCCTGGGGCTGCCGGTCCTCCGCCTGTTCTGCGGCGATCGCCCGCTTTATCATTCGCTGGCCATCGGCAAGCGCAGCCTGCTGCTAATCGCCCTTCTCCTGATCACCGGATTGCTTTTCACTTTCAGCAAAGTGCTCGACAACCGGCCGGTGCTGATGGTGGCCACCGAAAACTCCAACCGGCCGGTGGCTTTTGAGGGTGCATCCGGTGAACCCACCGGCTTTGCCATCGACCTTATCCGGATTCTGGCCGAAAAGACCGGGCACAAGGTCCAGCTCCGCCCGGTAGCATTTGAACACCTGTTCACCGCCGTCAACTCCGGCGAGGCTGATGTGGCGGTCGGTCTGATCACCATCACCGATGAACGGAAACAGCTGGTCAGCTTCACCGACAGCTTTGGCCGAAGTCAGCTGGCGATGTTTGTGTCCGACAAACTGACGGCCGGCTCGCTGGAGGAGCTGGCCGGCAGAAGGGTGCTGGTCCGTCGGGGAACGGTGGCTGAAGCCGCCGTTACCGCGGCGGGCGATATCGATGTCCTGCCCCTTGAGGGTGCGGCCTCGATTATCTACACCTTCAGGGAAGGAGCGGCCGATGCCATCGTCGAGGATCAGAGCCTGCTGACCCGATGGACAGAGAACCAGAATCTCAGCGGCCGGATCGTTCCCCTCGGCAACGAGGCCGTCTATGGTTTTGCCTACAGCAAACACAACGACGTGCTGGGTAAGCAGCTGAATGCTGCCCTGGCCGAGCTCAGGCAGTCGGGTGAGCTGGCCGAACTCTGCCGCAAGTGGCAGCTCGATATCATTGCACAGCAGCCCAATTAAACCGTTGCCGGCAGCGGATCGGCGCAGCAAGGAGGAGAATATGGCAAGCCAGAATGGTAGTGTTGAATCTGCCCTGAAGAAAGACGTCGGCCTGTTGACCGCCCTCACCCTAGTGGTGGGAATGGTCCTGGGAGCGGGTGCCTTTATGAAACCGCCGGCTGTACTCGGCATCACCGGCGATACCAACGCGGCCGTCCTGGCCTGGGTGCTGGGGGCCATCCTCAGCATGTGCGGCGGCCTGACCATGGCCGAGCTGGGGGTGCTGTTCCCCCGCACCGGCGGCGTATACGTTTTCCTTGAGGAAATGTACGGCAGCAAGCTTTCCTACCTGTACGGCTGGATGATGATTTTCTTGTACGGGCCGGCCACAGTGGCCGCCCTGTCCGGGTATTTCAGCTCGGTATTCTGCCTGCTGTTTGACATTCCTGAACACCTCATACCGGTAATCGCGTTTACGATAATGGCCTTCGTGGTATTCATCAACACCGTCGGCGTCAGGCAGGCCGGCTACCTGCAGAAAATTGCCACCTTCTGCAAACTGATCCCGATTGTGGCCATTGCCGTGTTCGGCCTGTGGAAAGGCAACGGTCAGGTGTTTGGCATGGGAACCGGCATTGGCGCCACCGCCCCGTTTTCAATTGCCATGATCTCGGTCCTGTTCGCCTATGACGGCTGGGCCCAGGTGGCCTCGGTGGCAGGGGAGATGAAACAGCCGGGACGGATTTTGCCACTGGCCATCATCGGCGGCATTGTTTTTTTGTCGTTTGTCTACACGGCCATCAACCTAGCCCCTGTCTCTTATACACATCTGACGC
>JAOAFP010000053.1 GCA_026416215.1 Negativicutes bacterium
CGTACCAGTTATGCCGCCCACCATCGAGCGGTCATGGTGAAAGGCCCTGTCAGAGTCAGGTAAGCCGGTGACCGCCGCCGGAGTGGCAGCTGTCCTTGGGCAGGCTTCGGGGAGGGGGACGCTATGGGAGGGAGCAGAAAAATATCAACCCGACAGTTGGTGTTGTCGGGTTTTTTTCTGGCTTTGGCGGTGGTTTTGAAAATGATCAGGCTGTTCAGCCTACCCCAGGGAGGAAGTGTGACCGCCGGAAGTGTTTTGCCGCTAATGCTACTGGCCAGGACTTATGGCTGGCGGTGGGGGGGGCTGTGCGGAGCACTGTTTGGTCTGATCGATTTTGCCATTGCCCCGTACTTCTTCCATCCGTTGCAGTTTTTGCTAGATTACCCAATTTCGTACGCTATTCTGGCCCTGGTGGCGGTCATACCGCCGCTGTGGCTGGCGGCGGCGGTGGCGGTGGCGGCCCGATTAGCCTGCAACGTTCTGTCCGGAATCGTGTTTTTTGCCAGTTTTGCCCCGCCGGGGATGCCGGCCTGGCAGTACTCCCTTGTCTATAATGCTTCGACCGTCGGGCTGGATGGTCTAATCGCCGTAATCATTATCCTGTTACTGCCCACAGCCAGGCTTACGGCTATGTTCAGGCGGACCGGCTGACCGGCGTTCCTGCGGCTGACGGTCAGTGATCAGCCAGCTTACGGCAAACGCAGCCACCGGCAACAGCATAATCAGGTCGAACACCCGGTTGAGACCGTAGATGTCGGCCAATTTACCCAGCAGCACCACTGCTATTGCCCCCATGCCCATAGCAAACCCCATGGTCAGGGCCGAGGCGGTGGCCAGATATTCGGGCATGGCTTTCTGGGCTAGAAGCATCAGACTGGTCCAGCTAGCCGAAATAAATACCGAGTTCAGGGAGATGCTGATGGCTGCCAGTTTCACCGGAAGCCAGGTGAATAAGTAGACGGTCGGGATAATAGGCAGCAGGGACCAGAGCAGAACCCGGCGGTAGCCGAACCGGTCGTTGAGCAGCCCGCCAAAGTAGGTGCCGAGCATGCTGCCTACCATCATCAGCGAGTAGACCCCGCCGGAGAATTCCTCGCTGGTATTGCGCGCGTTGACCAGAAACATCGGTACAAATGTCGATATGCCGCTGGTGATGAACGAACGGATAAACAATACCATCAAAATCATGGCCAGGGCCATCTTCATTCCCCGGCTGACCAGACGGCCGGTTTTCTTTATGCTGATCTGGGGGACGCGCCGGGCCGCCCGCCAGAGGGGAAGAAACAGGACGATGGCCGGTAGGGTGAAAACCCCCTGCCATGGCCAGGTCTGATTGAGCAGCATTCCCATCGCCAGACTGCCGGCCGCAACCCCGACAAAGCCTCCGACCACGAAGGTGCCGATGCCCCGCCCCTTACTTTTTCCGCTGTATAAATTGGCTCCCCGGGTAGCTTCAGGGTGAAAAGCCGCCCCTCCCAGCCCGGATAACACGGTTGCAGCCAGAAACCATGGGTAACTTGGCGAAAGCATGCACATTGACAATCCGGAAGAAGTCAGCAGACAGCCGACCGGAATGAGATAGCCGCGGGGCCGGCGATCGCTGAGATAGCCAAACAGCGGTTGGGCAACCGAACTGGTGAGATTGAAGATCATCGGCGCCAGGGCAATCTGTTCGTAATTGAGGCCAAACTTATGCTTGATGAATGGCAGGGCGATCATAAACGCCCCAACCGGGAAATCGACGATCATGTGGCCCAGGGTCAGAAGCAGTACCGGCCGGGGGGTACTGCGCAGAACGGCAAACATAGCTGTCCTCTCCCGCCGGACAAACCGGCGGCTGAATTTTCCCAGACCGGATACCGGCCCGGTGGTCGCACAGTCATTATAGCCGGTCTGGACACCGGCGACAAATGGTCCGGCTTGTCAGAAGTTTGTCAGCAGAGGCTGGTAGAGTTGGCGTTGTCTCTGAATTATTACGTTTGTGGGAGGGAAAAAATGAGCAAAAAAACCCTGGTACTGGCGTTTGGCGGCAATGCCATAGTCCGCAGCGACCAGCGCGGAACCAAGGAAGAGCAGTGGGGAAATCTGCGGCAGACCTGTAGCCATATTGTCAACTTGGTAAAGGAAGGGCACAGGGTGGTGCTGACCCACGGCAACGGCCCACAGGTTGGCAATTTGATGATAAAAAATGAGCGATCGAAGGACGTGCTGCCGGTAATGCCGATGGACGTTTTGGGGGCCAATACCCAGGGTGCACTGGGTTACGGCATCTCCCAGCTGCTGATCAACGCGCTGGACAAGGCGGGGCTGAGGAACGTGGAAGTGGCCACGGTGGTCACCCAGGTTCTGGTGGGCAGGGATGACCCGGCCTGGCAGAATCCCACCAAGTATGTCGGCCCGTTTTTCAGTGAGGAGGAGGCAAAAAAGATCATGGCTGAAAAAGGCCATGTTTTCAAACCTGACGCCAACCGGGGCTGGCGGCGGGTGGTGCCTTCGCCGCTGCCCAGGCGGATTGTGGAAAAAGATGTCATCAGGCTGTTGGTGGACAATGGTGTGATCGTTGTGGCCTGCGGCGGTGGTGGGATACCGGTGGTCGAGACTCCGGACGGCTATGAGGGAGTTGAAGCGGTCATCGACAAGGATCGGGCTGGGGTGCTGCTGGCGGAGGCGGTTAATGCCGACGCGTATTTCCTGATGACCGAAGTCGAGCGGGTGGCAATCAATTTTGGCAGGCCCAATCAGCAGGAATTCAGTCGCCTGTCGGTGGCTGAAGCTGAGAAGTATATGGTCGAGGGACATTTCCCGCCTGGCAGCATGGGGCCGAAAATGGAGGCAGCGATCGCCTTTGCCAAATCAAAGCCTGGCCGGCAGGCGGTGATCGTGTCGCTGGAGAAGGCTCATCTGGCCTTCACCGGTCAGAGCGGGACGATCGTCGAGATGTGATTTTATCAGAAAAGTCTGGAAAGGCGGGTGACGACTCGCCTTTTTTCATTAGCAGCCGGGAGGAACAGGCAAAATGAAACTTGTTATAACGGTGGTCGGTCGCGACCAGGTGGGGATAATAGCCATGATCAGCAGTGTACTGGCTGAGTGCAACATAAATATATGCAACCTCGACCAGACAATAGTGGACGGATTTTTCAATATGATAATGATTGCCAACGCCGAACATTCGACAATTGGGCTGCAGCAGCTGCAGGAAATCCTGCAGGGAAAAGGTAAGCAGCGGGGTCTGGATATCCGCGTTCAGCACGCCGACATCTTTCAGTCCATGCACAAGGTTTGAACCGGTGGCAACCGGCGGACATGGCAAGGTGCGGAGGGACTATGTTTACCATTGACGACATTCGTGAAACCAACCGGATGATTGCAGAAAACAGGCTGGATGTCCGGACCATAACCATGGGAATAAGCCTGCGAGATTGTGCTGACAGCGATTGTCAGCGGCTATGCCACAACATTTATGAAAAGATCACCAGCCGGGCCGAACGACTGGTGGCGGTTGGTGAGGATATAGGCCGGGAGTATGGTGTGCCAATTATCAATAAGCGGATTTCGGTGACGCCGATTTCGCTGGTGGCTGACCGGATGGACGAACGGGAGATGGTCCGGGTAGCGGTCACTCTTGACCGGGCGGCTGCGGCGGTTGGAGTGAATTTCATCGGTGGATTTTCTGCCCTGGTGGACAAAGGATGCACTCGCGGCGATCAGACACTGATTGCCGCCATCCCCGAGGCCCTGGCTGTCACCGACCGGGTTTGTGCCTCGGTCAACATCGCGTCAACCAAGGCTGGAATCAACATGGATGCCGTACGGGTAATGGGGGAGACGATAAAGGAAACAGCAGTGCGAACAGCCGACCGCGATGCCATAGGCTGTGCCAAGCTGGTGGTGTTTGCTAATGCGGTCCAAGATAACCCGTTCATGGCCGGGGCATTCCACGGCGTAGGCGAACCGGAGACGGCGATCAATGTCGGGGTCAGCGGTCCCGGAGTGGTAAAGCAGGCACTGGCCAGCGCCGGCAAGCAGGCTGATTTGGGCATGGTGGCTGAAATCATCAAACGGACGGCGTTCAAAATCACCCGTGTTGGCCAGCTGGTGGCCCGTGAAGCGTCGCGGAGACTGGGAGTGTCGTTTGGTATTGTTGATCTGTCGCTGGCCCCCACTCCGGCCGTCGGCGACAGCGTCGCCCATATCCTCGAGGAAATGGGGGTGGAGCGGTGTGGTGGCCCGGGCACCACGGCCGCGCTGGCCATATTAAACGATGCTGTGAAAAAGGGCGGGCTGATGGCATCTTCCTACGTGGGAGGGCTGAGCGGGGCTTTCATTCCGGTGAGCGAGGATGCCGGAATGATCGAGGCGGTGGCCTGTGGCAGCCTTACTCTGGAAAAGCTGGAGGCCATGACCTGTGTCTGCTCGGTCGGTCTGGACATGATCGCCGTGCCGGGGGACACGCCGGCTACCACAATCGCGGCGATAATCGCTGACGAGGCGGCGATCGGGGTGGTGAACAACAAAACCACTGCCGTCCGGATCATTCCGGTACCGGGAAAACAGACCGGACAGCTGGTGAAATTTGGTGGCCTGCTGGGATACAGCCCGATCCTTGCGGTGAATCCCTGGTCGGCCGGACAATTTATTGCCCGCGGGGGGAGAATACCCGCCCCCCTCAGTAGTCTCACCAACTAGCGGTGACCAGGGCAAAAAAAAATCAGGGATCATCAGGCCGGCCCCTGTCCCGGCCAAGGCTGAAGCGAATACTGGCCGGACTGGCGGAGGAGTATGCCGGACGGGGGACCGCCCTGCATTATGCCACACCGTTCGAATTTCTGGTGGCAGTCATCCTGTCGGCCCAGTGTACCGACCAGCGGGTGAACATGGTTACGAAAAGGCTGTTTCCCCGCTGGTCCGATCCCCTCCGGCTGGCATCGGTTCCGGTGGATCAACTTGCCGGACTGATCCGCGACTGCGGTCTCTATCAGGGCAAAGCCCAGAATATTTCGGCCACGGCGGCGATAATTGCCGAACGCTATCACGGTCAGCTACCAGACACCCGTGAGGAATTAATGGCTCTGCCTGGAGTGGGAAGAAAAACGGCCAACGTCATACTGGCGGAAATTTTTGGTCAGCCGGCTATCGCCGTGGACACCCACGTATTCCGGGTGGCCCGGCGGCTGGGCCTGGCGGCCGGCGATGACCAGCTGACGGTGGAAAGAGAACTGATGCGGGTCATTCCCCGCGAACAGTGGCGTCAGGCTCACCACTGGCTGATCTGGCACGGTCGGTTAATCTGCCGAGCCCGCCGGCCTCAGTGTCATCGCTGCCGCCTCAATGAGCTTTGCCCGGCGGCCGCGTCAGCCTATAATGCTTGACAAGGACTAAATATCCGGATAGAATCTTGTGCATGTGCGAAATATTGATTAAGAGGACCCGTCTGCTTAATCTTTACGATTGTTACGCCGGTCTGCTTAGCAGGCGCCAGCGCAGCCTGTTGGGTATGCATCTCAACGATGATCTCACAGTGAGCGAGATCGCCGCCGAGATGAATGTGTCGCGGCAGTCCGTACACGACGCAGTGTCAAAGGCGGCTGCCGCCCTCCAGGAGTATGAGGCACGACTGGGGTTCTGCGAAAAAATGCAGAAACTGGCTGAAAAAATTGGCGAACTGAGACAGATTCTGGTGACTGGCGGATATGCGGGTGATAGCAGCTGGCTGACCGACCGGCTGACAGACATCGAGGCCGAGATCGTTAACTGGCCGCGCCACGCGGGTATGGACGAAGGTGGAGAACATGTTTTCGCGACTGAGTGAAAAGCTGGAACAGACTTTCAAGCGGCTGCGCGGCAAGGGAAAGCTGACTGAAACCGACGTTAACGAGGCGATGCGGGAAATCCGCGTTGCGCTGCTCGAGGCAGACGTCAACCTGGGCGTGGTCAGGGACTTTATCGGTCAGGTTAAGAGCAGGTCGATCGGGGCAGAGGTACTGGAAAGCCTTACCCCGGGGCAGCAGGTGGTCAAAATAGTCCATAACCAGCTGATAAGTCTGCTGGGAGGAACGCAGAGCAAGATAACTGTTGCCAGCCAGCCGCCAACCGTAATAATGCTGGTCGGCCTTCAGGGCTCCGGTAAAACCACCACGGCAGCCAAACTGGCCAACTGGCTCCGCAATTCTGGCCGTCGCCCCATGCTGGCCGCCTGCGACATCTACCGGCCGGCGGCGGTCCGGCAACTGCAGGTGCTGGCTGAAAAGCTGTCGATGCCGGTAACGGTGGCAACCGAGCCTGGCATGAAGCCGCCGGCCATAGCCCGGCTGGCAGTAACCGAAGCGGCCAAAAAGGCCTGCGATACAGTGATACTGGACACGGCCGGGCGGCTGCACATCGATGAATTGCTGATGCAGGAGCTGGCCGAGATCAGACGGCAGGCCAAGCCCCATGAGGTTCTGCTGGTCATCGATGCGATGATTGGTCAGGATGCGGTGGCGGTGGCCGAATCATTCAACAATCAGATTGGTATAGACGGGGTTATCGTCACCAAACTGGACGGGGATGCCCGTGGCGGGGCGGTTCTGTCAGTGCGGGCAGTGACTGGCCGCCCGGTCAAAATGGTGGGAGTGGGGGAAAAAATTGAGGATTTTCAACCATTTTTTCCCGATCGCATGGCCTCCCGTATCCTGGGAATGGGTGATGTTCTTAGCCTGATCGACAGGGCCGAACAGGTCTTTGACGAGAAAAAAGCCGGTGAACTGGCCCGAAAGATGCGCAGGGAGCAGTTCACCCTCGACGACTTCCTGGACCAGCTTCAGCAACTGAAAAAGCTTGGTCCGCTCGAGTCGTTGATCGGCATGCTGCCGGGGATGGGAAAGATGAAGGAACAACTCAAGAGAGCAAGAATTGATCACAGCGAACTTAAAAAAATTGAGGCGATCATCCGGTCGATGACTGCAAACGAAAGGGCTGACAGTTCCATTATCAACGGTAGTCGCCGCCGGCGGATTGCCGCCGGTAGCGGTACCAGGGTCCAGGATGTCAACCGGTTGCTCCGTCAGTTCGGCGAGGCAAAAAAAATGATGAAAAGGCTGCAGAATTTGCCAGCCGGCCGGGGAAAGGGCGGGTTTAACTTACCGTTTTTCGGTAATTGAGCATAAATAACAAACTATTCTATTTAAGTGAAGGAGTGCTGAAGGTATGGCAGTAAAAATCAGGCTAAAGCGCATGGGAGCAAAGAAAAACCCCTTCTACCGGGTGGTGGTGGCTGACTCGCGGTCACCGCGGGATGGCAGGTTCATCGAGACACTGGGCTATTACGACGCCACCAAAAATCCCGCGGAGATCAAAATCAACCCCGATAAGGCAATCGGTTGGATGCTGAAGGGAGCGCAACCGACCGATACCGTCCGTTCGCTGTTTTCCCAGCAAGGAATTATGCAGCGCTTCAGCCAGGAAAAAAAGACAGGGGCTGGGGCTGAAAAACGGTCATGAGAGAGCTAATCGAGGTTTTGGCTAAAAATCTTGTTGATAACCCGGATGCGGTTAAGGTTGCCGAGCGGGAGGAAAACGGGGTTTTTGTATACGAATTGTCGGTTGCCCCCGAAGACATGGGCAAGGTTATCGGCAAACAGGGCCGGATTGCCCGGGCTATCCGGACAGTGGTCAAAGCGGCGGCAGTCCGCGATAACCGCAAGATAACAGTGGATATCAGGTAGTCGGCGATGAAGGTTACGGTTAAAATTCCGATCGCGGTAAAAGCCCGGGTGACTGAGGACCTCAAGCAGCAAATAGCTGCTGAACTTCAGGACAACATCCGGAAAATTGATCTCGAACTGCAGCAGATTGAATTCCAATCAAAACGGATGCTGGCTGAGCAGGCCCGGGCTGACGCTACCGGACTTGTAGCCCTCCGCCAGCAAATCGATGCCGAGAAACAAAAACGGCTGGAAATGCGCAATCAGCTGTTGGAGCGAATCAAGGAGGCCGGGCAGCTGGAGCTGGGGGGAGAGATACTCCAGGGAACACTGGACCGGGTGGTCGAGGTGGGCATAGGCGATGACATCGGCGCCCTCACCCAACAATATATTTTGCTGGAGAATGGCAGAATTATAGAAATTGGCCGCCAGCCTGCCAGTTAACCGCAGATAGTCGGCAATGACTGAGGATAGTGGATCCGTACAACTGGTGCTGGTGGGTAGGATACAGGGATCTCACGGCGTGCGGGGCGACCTGAGCGTGCGTTTTTTTTTCGACCGGCCGCCGGATTTGGCGGAAATCCCCCTGTTGGTGGACGGAAATGGGGATTGGCTGCCGCTGACATTAACCGACATCCGCCAGCATGGCCGGTTGTGGCTGGTTCGGGTCAAAGGGATTGATAAGCGGGAGCAGTTGCAGTCGCTGGCCGGCAGGTGGCTGTACGCCGATCGGCCGCTGCTGCCGGATCCGCCGCCTGGCCGTTTCTACTCGTCTGATCTGATTGGCCTGACGGTGGAGGAGGGGGATGTGCCGATCGGCGTGGTCAGGGATGTGATCTTTACCGGCAGCAACGAAGTTTATCTGGTTGAACTGACTGACGGCGGTGAGCTGTGTGTGCCGGCTCTCAAGTCGGTGGTGGCCGGGATATGTCTGCCCCGCCGCCGGCTGACGATCCGGCGGCGCAACCAGTGGCTGGACGACGGCTGATGCGTTTTTCGATCATCACCCTGTTCCCCGCAATGTTTGATAAAGTGTTTGATGTCAGCATCATTGGCCGAGCCCGCCGTAACGGCCTGATCGCGGTGGAACTGTTTGACCTGCGCGATTTCAGCCGGGACAAGCATCGCACTGTTGACGACCATCCGTTTGGCGGCGGCGGCGGGATGATCATCAAGCCCGAACCGGTGTTTGCGGCAGTTGAGGCCGTCAGACAGCGTCACGGCGATGGCCGGGTGATTTTGCTGTCCCCGGCCGGGCGGGTTCTGCGTCAGCCACAGGTCAGGCAGCTGGGCCGCTGGCGGCATTTGATTATGATCTGCGGGCACTACGAGGGGGTTGACGAGCGGGTGGCCGAATTTTTGGCGGACGAATGCTTGTCGGTTGGTGATTATGTGCTGTCGGGCGGCGAGTTGCCGGCTATGGTGGTGGTGGACGCAGTCAGCCGTCAAATAGCGGGGGTGCTCGGCAACAGCAGCGGGGCAGATAACGATTCGTTTGCCGACGGTCTGTTGGAATACCCACAATATACTAGGCCGGCGGAGTTTCGTGGGTGGGTGGTGCCGGAGGTGCTGCTTTCCGGTCACCACCGGCGGATCGCCGAGTGGCGCAGAGAGCAGGCGGAAACCAGGACCAGGACGCGTCGGCCTGATCTCTGGGCGGCAAGCCATTCGTACCGGCCGGAGTAGGCCGTCAGGGGGAGGAAAGGCGGTTGGTTAACTTTTATATTGGTTTAATCCACTATCCGGTATATAATAGGCGGGGTGAGATCATAACCACGGCGGTAACCAACTTCGATCTGCACGACATCGCCAGAACGGCAGTTACCTACGGTGCAGCTGGCTACTACATTGTCCATGACCAGCCCGGTCAGAGGGAAATCATTGGAGAAATTCTCGCTTACTGGCAGGAGGGCGCGGGCAGCCGGCACAACCCCGACCGCAACCAGGCCCTGTCGGTGGTCAGGCTGGCCGAAAATCTCGACGAGGTATGCCGGGCGATCGAACGGGAAAATGGCGGGCTGTCGCCATTTGTTGTGGCAACTGCTGCCCGGCTGGCCGAGGGTGATCGCCGGCTGGACACTGAACAGCTCCGCTGTCTAGCCCGGACCGG
>JAOAFP010000054.1 GCA_026416215.1 Negativicutes bacterium
GTGCTATCAACTGGGGGGGATACCCTACGTTTCGGTAAAAAGTGCCCAGCTGATGCGAAATCTGCTGCGCGGCTGCTCGCCTGGGCAACTGGAAGACATCGCCCGCTGGGAGGCCGATCGAATGCAGACTATGCAGGCCTATATCGGGATCCGCGGTTCTTACAACAACTGCGAAATGTCGGACGTTGACGATGAAAAATTGCAGCTGTACCAGCGGCACTGGATGAAGCCGGTGCACGCGGAGATCCGGGTCAAGAAAACCAAGTGGTGTGTTATGCGTTATCCCACCGAGTCGATGGCCCAGGCAGCAGGAATGTCCACCGAGAAATTTACCGACTTTTACTTCGATGTCTGTTGCCTTGACTACAGTAAGATGTCGCGGGCCATGGACGAGCTGGTGGCAAGGATGGAGCGCACCGACCGGGTGCGCATAACCGGACCGGCAACCGATCTGCAGTTTTCGATCAAGGGCATGAAGGCTGTTAAATGCGACGGTAAGCTTAACATCCCGGACGGCGAGGTATTCACAGCCCCGGTGAAGGATTCAGTCAACGGGCATGTGACCTTTAACACCCCTTCGCCCTTCCAGGGTACGATATATGAGAATATCAGGCTGGAGTTTGTCGGTGGCCGTATTGTTTCCGCCACCGCCAATTACACTGACAAGCTGAACAAGGTTCTGGACACCGACGAGGGGGCGCGTTACATTGGCGAGTTTGCTCTCGGGCTCAATCCCGGGGTGACCCAGCCGATGAAGGAAATACTGTTTGATGAAAAGATTGACGGCAGTTTCCACTTCACTCCCGGGCAGGCATATGACGAAGCCGACAATGGAAACCGCTCGGCCGTCCATTGGGACATGGTCATGATTCAGACCCCCGGCTGGGGCGGGGGGGAGATATGGTTTGATGACGAACTGATTCGCAAGGACGGGCGGTTTGTGCCGGAATATCTCAGTTGTCTGAATCCGGAAAACCTTCGCTGAGACTGCCTTAACGGCATAACAAACGGAGAGGGTGAACCCTCTCCGTTTTCTTGTCCAGACGTGTTGTTACCGTTTGCTCGCCGGTTCAGCCGCAGCATCCGCTGCAAAAGCTGCAGTCTCCGCCAGCGCTGAGGTGGGCGTAAGCGGCAAGCACCGCCTCGTAGTCCGGCTGTTCCGTCATTTCCGGCACAATTTGCTGGTAACAGATCCGGCCTTGGCTGTCAATTATATACACAGCCCTGGCCAGCAGAGCCAGCTCATCGATATAAAGGCCGAATGCCCGGCCGAACTCGCCGTTTTTGTAGTCGGAAAGGGTTATGATGCTGTCGCTGGGGTTGTTCTGACACCAGCGGGCCTGGGCAAACGGCAGGTCCCGGCTAACGGTTATGATCACCGTGTCAGCATCCAGCTGCTTGGCCTTTTCGTTAAGCGTCCTGGTCTGGATATCACAAACCGGTGTATCCAGGGAGGGGACGGTCGACAGAATTATGTTTTTCCCCCGGTAGTCGGCCAGACTGACTGGTTGCAGCTGGTTGTTGGTCAGACATACATCGGGCGCGGAGTCGCCGACTTGGCGCGGGCGGCAATTCAGGGTCAGAGGCTGGCCCTTAAAGGTTATCGTGTATTTATCGCTCATACTATCCCTCCTTGATGGGTAATTCAGGATTTTGTTATCCTAATTGAGATTATAGTCATTGCGGCCAGAATGTCAACCGGCAAAACAGCAACTGTTTCTGCCGGCCAGGGAAGGAGAAATTTTCCCGGCATAGAAATTAAAATTAAGTGAATGAGTTTAGTGCCAAATTTAAGGGGGGAAACTATTTATGGCCAGTGGAACGAAGCCGGGTAAAATCACCGAGGTGAAGGTGCCTCACGTCTTTGTCATAATTTTTTCCCTGATTGTGCTGGTGGCGATCGCCACCTGGGTTCTGCCGGCCGGCGAGTATAACCGGGTGGCTGGTGCTGATGGTAAAACCGTTGTCGAGGCCGGCAGTTACCACTTTGTCCCCGGCAACAAGGCCGGGCTGATGGATGTCCTCACTGCCCCAATACGCGGTTTCGTCAAGGGGGCGGAGATTGCCGGGTTTATCCTGATTGTAGGGGGCGTGTTCGGTGTATTTGCCGCCACCGGGGCCATTGACGCCGGAATTCTGCGGCTGGTCAGGGTATTCAGTGGCCGGGAAATCTGGATAATTCCGGTGTTTATGTATCTGTTTGCCGTGGGCGGGGCGGTGTTTGGCATGCAGGAGGAGGTTATACCGTTTGTGGGGATATTTGTGCCTCTGGCCCTGGCCATGGGATACGACTCGATAGTCGGCTGCTCCATACCCTATGTCGGGGCGACCATAGGCTTCTCCTCAGCCATGCTAAACCCGTTCACGGTGGGAATTGCCCAGGGAATAGCCGAAGTCCCGCTGTTCTCCGGTCTGGGCTACCGGACTGTGCTATGGTTTTGCTTCACCACCATTACCGTGCTGTACATGATGTACTACGCCAGGCGGGTGAAAAAAAACCCCCAGGCCAGCCCGACCTACCGCTGGGATGAAGATCGCCGCCGGGAGCTGAAGGGTGGCTACAGTGCGGACTACCGGATCAGCGCCGGACAGGTGGTGGGGATAGTAAGCCTGGTGCTTGGGATTGTGGTGATAATTGCCGGCGTTATCGAGTTCCAGTGGTATATTAACGAAATTGCCGGGGTTTTCCTGGCGATGGCCATCATTACCGGTGTGGTCTGTCGGATGCCGGCCAACAGGCTGGCCACGTCGTTCGCTGCCGGTGCCAGGGATTTGGTGGGGGCGGCGATCGTGGTTGCCCTGGCCAGGGGAATTATCGTGGTTGCCACCGATGGCAAAATAATTGATACCATGCTCTACTATATGGCTGCCCCGCTACAGTCGCTGCCCGTTTATGTCAGCGTCAACTGCATGTTTGTGATTCAGCACGTCATCAATTTCTTTGTCAGCTCCGGCACCGGTCAGGCGGCGCTGACCATCCCGATTATGGCCCCGCTGGGAGATTTACTGGGGATAACCCGCCAGACCACCGTGCTTATTTACCAGTTCGGCAACGGGTTTACCGATATGATTTTCCCAACATCGGCCGTGTTGGTGGCTTCACTGGGTATGGCGAAAATCGACTGGTGGCTGTGGGTGAAGTGGATGATACCCTTGCAGATCATCTATTTCATCGGTTGTATAATAGGCCTGTCGGTGGCGGTGGCTATTGGTTTCTAGATGCAGGCAGCCGGCGGTGACTGAAAATCAGTTTGGGTACAGGGTGTTGCGGTGATTCTGCAAATCAGGAAAAATGGCGATGCCATACTGAAGAAGGTCGCAAAGCCGGTCGGGCGGATTGATAAACGCATCCAGCGGTTGCTGGACGACATGGCCGAGACGATGTACGCCGCCGACGGGGTTGGCCTGGCCGCTCCGCAGGTCGGGCATTCGCTAAGGATTTTTATTGTTGACATCGGTCAGGGGCTACAGGAGTATATAAACCCGGAATTTGTGGAAATGTCGGGCACGGTGGTTGACAGGGAAGGTTGTCTGAGTGTCCCGGATTTCACCGGCGACGTCGCCCGGGCGGCCAGGGTGGTAGTCAGAGCGTTAGACCGTTACGGCAAGTCATTCACGGTGACTGCCAGTGGTCTGCTGGCTAGGGCGTTGCAGCATGAGAACGATCATCTGGAAGGGGTGCTGTTCATTGAAAGGGCCTCGGCTCTTTACGATGTCTGAGTCGGTGTGGACAAGATGAGGCTTTTGTTTATGGGGACGCCGGACTTTGCCGTTCCCAGCCTGGAGGGACTGGTGGCGGCCGGCCATGAGCTGGTGGCGGTGGTTACTCAGCCTGACCGGCCGAGCGGGCGTGGCCGGATTCTCACCCCGCCGCCGGTCAAGGTGACGGCTGAACGGCTGGGACTTGCCGTATGGCAACCGCACAGAATCAACGGGATGCTGTTTGTCGAACAGGCTGCCAATCTGGATCTGGATGCGATTGTGGTGGTGGCCTATGGCCGTATTCTTCCCGGCCCGCTGTTGCGGGCCTCCCGTTTGGGGGCGGTCAACGTTCATGCCTCGTTGTTGCCAAAGTATCGGGGCGCCGCTCCGGTTCACCGCGCGATAATCAACGGAGAACGGCAGAGCGGAGTTACGATCATGCAGATGGATGAGGGGATGGACACCGGCGGGATTCTCTGTCAGGAGCCGGGGACAATCGACAGCGACACAACCGCCGGCCAGCTTTATGACCAGCTCAGAGTGCTGGGAGCTCAGTTGTTGGTGAATGTGTTGCCCCGGCTGGCAGCCGGGGCAATCCGGCCGGTTCCCCAGGATGACAGTCAGGCGTGCTACGCCCCCCGACTTACCGCGGCCGACGAGCGGGTGGACTGGCAAAAGCCGGCGGTGGAGGTGCATAACCGGATAAGGGGTCTGAATCCCCGTCCCGGTGCCTATTTCGAGCACGCCGGCCACCGGATTGGGATAACCGGGAGCAGGCTGGTTCAGCAGCCGGGCAGGCCGGCCCGGTCCGGCCAGATTGTGGCGATCGGCCGGCAGGGAGTAATCGTTGCCTGTGGTGAGGGAGAAATTGAACTGACTACCCTGCGGCCGGCCGGCCGGAAAGAAATGTCGGCTGCAGCGGTGATGCATGGATGGCGGCTGACGGTGGGTGATCAGTTGTGAGTACAGTTTCAGTCCAGGCGCCGGCAGCCGGACGGCGGAGGTGGCTGGTAATAGCCTGCGGGGCTGTGTTTTTTCTGCTGCTGGCCGTTGGCGGTGGAGTCTGGTATCTGATGCGGCCGGGGCTGGCCGCCATTCACCCCCAGTTGCCGGTAGCAGTGGGGGTGGCCGGTCTGTCAGGGTTGTTGCTGCTACCGGCGGCGGTACTGGCCATAGTTGCCGGTCTGGCCGGGGTTGGTCTGCCGGTTCGTCTGCGGCTCGCCGCCTGGCGGGTTTTGTTGTGGACATTTCCGCTGCTGGTCGGTGTCGGTCGCCTGATCGGAACGGGCAAGGAGGAAATTGAGCGGTCATTTATCGCCGTCAGCAATAGCCTGCTGCGCCACCGCAACGGGCGGATCCCCGGCGACAGGATCATGGTCATGCTGCCTCACTGCCTGCAGCTTGGCGAATGCCCGCACAAGATAACCCAGAACCCGGGTAATTGCCGGCAGTGCGGTCAGTGTGACATTGGCCGGCTGATCAGCCTGGCCGAAACCTACCGGGTAAATGTCCAGGTGGTAACCGGCGGCACCCTGGCCCGGCGTCTGATTAGGCAGCTGCGTCCGCTATTGGTGATCGCCGTGGCCTGTGAGCGGGATTTGAGCAGCGGTATCAAGGATGTTTTCCCGCTGCCAGCTCTGGGTATACTTAATATCCGGCCGCAGGGGCCGTGTCTAAACACCAGGGTGGATGTGGCAGCCGTTGAGCGGCTGCTGGAAGAGGTTGTTGATCGGGGCCGTGAATAGACGGGCGGGCGGGCGCCGGCAGGAAACGGACAATCCCCGTCTGGCGGCCCTGCAGATTATCAACGAAGTGATCATCAACCGTGCCTACGTGAACCTGGCGGTGATGAAGGTTCTTCCCAACCTGGGTAATGACGGTCAGAAGCGGCGCTTTGCCGCCCACCTGGCCTACGGCACGGTGCGCATGTGGAAGCGTCTGGACTGGCAGCTGAACTTCTACCTGCGCCGCGATATCGGCCAGCTGCCGCCTGTCATTGCCAACATCCTCCGGCTTGGCCTGTTTCAGCTGCTGAACATGCCCAGCGTGCCGCCGCCGGCGGTGGTCGACCAGTCGGTTGAACTGGCAAAGAAGTTCGGGCATCGCGGAACGGTGGGTCTGGTTAACGGGGTGCTACGCTCTTTGTTGCGCAATCCGGCAGCGGTGATCTGGCCAAAGCGGGATAGAGACCCGGCTGGCTGGATGTCCGTCCGCCATGCTTTCCCCCGCTGGCTGGTGGAAAGGTTACTTCGGCAGTGGCCGGAGCAAAGGGTGAATGAATATCTGACTGCCGTAAACCAGTCGGTGCGGCCGGCGGTCAGGGTCAACACCCTGCGGGCGACCCGGGAGGAGGTAATCGGTTGTTTGATAGAGGCCGGAGCCGTGGCGACCGGCCATCCGGCCGTTGACGAAGGCATTGTTGTGGAAGGTATCGAGCGCTGGCCGGAGACTGTCGCCGGTTTGGCCGGCAAAATTTACTGGCAGTCGCTGGGAGCCCAGATTGCAGCTCATATCCTCTCCCCCCGGCCGGGTGAAGTGGTGCTTGACCTTTGCGCCGCTCCCGGCGGCAAAGCGACTCATCTGGCGGCACTAATGAACAATTGCGGCCGGCTCATTGCTTGCGACCGGCATCCCCACCGGGTGAGTCTGATTGATGAAAATGCCGCTGCCCTCGGAGTCACGATAATTGAAAGCCAGGTCTGGGATGCCACCAAGGTCAACCCGGCATGGCTGGGAATGGCTGACCGGGTGCTGGTTGATGCTCCCTGTTCCGGATTGGGGGTGATCGGCCACCGGGCCGACCTGCGCTGGCGGCTGGATCCGTCGGTGCTGGACGAATTGCCGGATGTTCAGCTGTCAATACTGGCTAGTGCCGATCGCTATCTTAAGACCGGCGGTCGGCTTCTCTACTGTACCTGTACGCTGAACGAAGAGGAAAATGAGCGGGTGATCGGGCATTTCCGCCGACGGTTCAGAGGCTATCGCTGGCTTGACCTGGGGCGGCAGTGGCGGCCCTGGCTGGAGCTTGGTGAAACCGGCTTTGGCAAAATCTGGCCATCGGCACTGGACGGAAACGGCTTCTTTTTTGCCTTGGCCGAAAAGACCGGCTGAACGGACGGGGAGAGGAGGTTTAGTTTGACAATGGCGTTGCTGGGGCGGCTGGAGAAACTTCTGGCTGATAACCTGGAGGGTTTTTTTCAGCGGCGGTTTGCCGGCCGGCACCAACCGGTGGAAATTGCCCACCTGGTGGTTAAGGGTCTTGAAGATTACTATGGGCAGCAGCAACGGTTGCCCGGACAGATGGTGGTGCGACTGCCGGCTCCGGACTGGCAGGCTTACCGGGAGGCACTGGATGATCTGGCAGCCGATCTGGCTGATTGTCTGGTCGAATACTGCCGGTCCCGTGACTACCGGGGAGAGCGGGTGACAGTGACCGTTGAGCGGGGCGATGGGGACGAAGTTGTCGTGGAGTGCCACGGCGGGGACGATGCAATCAGCACTCAGCGTTTCGATCGTGGAATGATGCCGGGCAGGGCGGAGCGGGTCACGGCAACCGTGGTGGTACTCAGGACAATTGGTGCCGGCGACGATCGCGAGTACCGCCTGCCGGAACGGCAGGTATTCATCGGCCGGGGTATCAATAGTTTCATAAGCCTTGATGACTGTTCGGTATCCCGGCAGCATGCCAGCATTGGCAAGGAGGGAGGCCGTTGGGTAATCTGCGATAATAACAGCCTGAACGGCGTGCACGTCAATGGGGTCCGGATCAGACGGCAGGAACTTAATCCCGGCGATAGAATTAAAATCGGCAATAGTCAGTTTGAATTCTGTGAAAGGACGATGAGTCTGGACTGATGGGCGGTTTGGGCTGGCAACAGATTGCTCCGGCGGCAATCCACTACATCCTCATTCTGATCATGGCGCTGGCTGTTTACCGGCTATACCGGGTCATGCTAGGTGGGCAGGGGGTGGTCAGGCCCGTCGCCAGTCTCGCCTGGAAAATCGGCGACCAGCCGCATTCCCGCCAGCTGACCGGTAATGTTACCATTGGCCGCGGTCCGCAGAATTTCATTGTTATTGACGATGAGGCGGTGTCGTTTGAACATGCGGTGATTGCTGAATACCCGGACGGGTTTATGGTCAGTGATCTGCAAAGCACCAATGGCACACTAATCAACGGACAGAAGCTGCTCGGGCCACGGATGCTGAAAAAGGGTGACAGGATAACCGTAGGCAATACCGTATTGACATTCAGGGCGGGAAGGTAAGCTATGAAATACAGATTTGCTGCTGAAACCGACGTCGGGCGTGTGAGGAGGAACAATGAAGACAGCCTGATTGCCGATCCGGACCGCGGCTTGTTTGTGGTGGCTGATGGCATGGGTGGTCATGCGGCCGGTGAAGTGGCCAGCGGAATGGCGGTAGGACAAGTGGCCGGTTACGTGGAACGGTACGCTGATATACAGTCCGATCGCGCCAAACTGCTGGCCCAGGCAATCAAGAAGGCCAATGAGGCAATTTACCGCAATTCGCTGACTGAGGAGCGACTGCTGGGCATGGGCACTACGGTTACTGCGGTAATGATTGAAAACGGCCGGCTGTACTGGGCCCATGTCGGTGACAGCCGGCTTTACTGCGTCGACGGCCGGGAGATCAGGCAAATTTCGGCCGATCACACTCTGGTTGCCCAAATGGTGGCTGACGGCAGGATCAGCCTGGAAGATGCCCGGGTTCATCACCGGCGCAACGTTCTGGTCAATGCCGTGGGAGTGGACAATGTGGTTGAGGTTGATACGGGCAGCGAGCAGCTGGCGGCCGGCCAGTGCTGGCTGATCTGCAGCGATGGACTGTCCGATATGCTGGACGACCGGGAAATCGCCGATCTGGTCAGACAGTGGCAAAATGACCCGGCCGGGTTGTGCCGGCAGCTGGTGTCTGAAGCTAACCGGCGCGGTGGAGTGGATAACATAACGGTGGTCGCCATTGTTGCCGGTGACGGAGTCGGCCAGTGATCTCAGCCGTTCTGGCTGCAGTCTTTACCACACTCGGTCTGACCGGGCTTATGCTGAAAACCGGCACATGGCATCCGGTCAACCTCTGGCCGGCGCTGTGGCTGCTGGTGGCGGGTGGTGGCAGCCATCTGATTCTGGCCAGGAAGCGGCCGGCTGCCGACCGGGTCTTTCTCGAAATAGCCCTGATTCTGCTGGCCGTGGGATTTGTGTTCATTTTCCGCCTGGCCCCCCGCCTGCTGTTTTACCAGGCATTATGGTCGGTAATTGGGCTGGCTGCGTTTGTCGTGCTGAGCGTAAGTCGCCGGTTGCCGTCGTTCTTTCTCAGGTACCAATACGTGAACGGGCTGGCGGCGGTAATATTTCTGCTGTCGGCAGTGTTGCTCGGGGTGGATATCGGTGGTCATCGCGACTGGGTTGTGATTGGTCCGTTGCGGGTTCAGCCGGCTGAGCTGGCCAAAGTGTTGCTGGTGGGATTTTTAGCCGCCTGGCTGGCCGAGCGGCGGGCTTTGGTGCGGGAAGTCGTCTGGCAGCGGTGGGGGCTGCGCCTGCCATCGCCAAAGGTGATCGGCCCGCTGGTGGTGGTGTGGATTTTAACCATGCTGATGCTGGTTCTGCAGCGCGATCTCGGTTCGTCACTCTTGTATTTTGCTACGGCTTTCCTACTGTTTTTTGTGGCCGGCGGCCGCAGGACACAGCTGATTCTTGCCGGTCTGATTTTTTTGCTGTCGGCCTACGCGTGCTATCAACTTTACGGTCATATCCGGACCAGGGTGGATATCTGGATCGATCCCTGGAGCGACCCCGATGGGAAGAGCTTTCAGGTCGTTCAGTCGATATTTGCCTTCGCCAATGGCGGGTTGCTGGGGACTGGTCTGGGGTACGGCCTGCCCGGGACGATACCCGAGGTGCACACCGATTTCATCCTGGCGGCCATTGCCGAAGAAATGGGTTTTTGTTTTGTGGCCCTGTTGCTGGCCGTTTACGCCTGCCTTTTTTACCGGGGTATGGCGACTGCTCTGGCCGGCCGGGACTCCTATACGCTGCTGCTGGCAATGG
>JAOAFP010000055.1 GCA_026416215.1 Negativicutes bacterium
CGTTCCTGCGCAGCGCCTGACCGATATTCAGCCGGCCGCCGTCCAGCCCGGTCACCCGCAGACGGTAAATCCGCTTGCCGATTGTCCCCTGCCATTGTGAACATTCACACAGAGCATAGTAGGACAAAGCCAGGGCATAGGCAAAGACGTCGAACTGCCACGGCAGACTTTCGACCGCGCCCAGCAGGTGGGCCCCTGCCACCAGTACCAGGCTGTAAATGACGGTATCAACCATGAACGCCACCAGACGCCGCCAGAAGCCGGCATAATTCAACCGGTCAGCTGCCATCTGCCCCGTCCGGAGCGGCCGCCCGGCCGGAGGCCGACAGCACGTAAAGCCGGTCGCAGCCGGTTATGTGGTCATACAGCCACTGTTTCATCAGGTAAAACAGGTCAAGACTAAGCAAAAATTCTCCCTCCCGGAAGCGACCGGCCAAACTGTCAATACGTTCGCAGAAACCGGCGTGCCTGGCAATATGCTGTTCCAGCCCCTCATAGCCCCAGTCGGCCATCAGCTTTTCCTCGGTCTCAAAATGGTAACGTGCGTAGTCAGCCAGCCCGACCAAAGCCCGCTCGGCAATAGCCCGTTCCTCCCTGATGTCGCCGCACTTTTCAACGCTTTCAAACAGCCGGTTGATCATCCCGGCAAAAATCCGGTGCTGTTCGTCGATGACCGGTACCCCGATCTCCCAGCCGGAATTCCATTCGATGAAATTCACCGGTTTCCCTCCCCTCCGCCACAATTACCCGGTTGCCCGGCTGCGCAGTCTTTCACGACCGCTACGTACTGCCTGTCGCTTGTCGTGATGTGATCCAGCCACCAGCGGCGCATGAAATGGATAATGTCGAGGGTTAACAATCTCTCGCCGGCCCGGTGACGCCCGATTATTTCGTCCAGCTTGTCCCTGAAGAATCCGTGACACTCCTGCTGCAGGCTCAGTCCCTGATAATGGCAGTCGCTAAGCATTTTCTCCTCATACTCAAAATGCCGGGCGGCATACTGTGCCAGCTCGCCTACAGCCTTTCCCGTCAGGGCTCTTTCCTCGTCCAGGCTTGTGCACTCCTCCAGCTTGTCGTGAAATTCGTTCAGCATCTCAGTAAACCGCCGGTGTTGCCTGTCGATCTCGTCTATTCCAGTCTCAATGTCCGTAGTCCACTCAACCAGGCTCAAATTAACCACCTTCCACAATAATGAATATTATGTGACCAGACCGCCGGGGCCGAGCATCGGGGAGTTCGACCCCTCCGGGCCAAAGTCCTGCCGTCCCGATCGTCCGGATTTCGGAAAAAACCTTCGTAAATGTCGGTCAAAGTATATCACAAATAAAACCGGCGGCAAAGACTTGATGCCGCCGGTTTTGTCTGTTACACGGCCTCGACCAGTTTCAGCTGCCCGTCCTCAGCGGTCAGCCGTATCGTGCTGCCCTCCCCCACCGAGCCATCGATCAGTTTTTTGCTCAGTTCGGTTTCTATCTGCCGATTGATCAGACGGCGCAGCGGCCTGGCGCCAAACACCGGATCAAAGCCCGCCCGGGCCAGCTCCCCAACCGCCTGCTGATCCCAGACAAGATTTATATGCAGCTGTTTTTCCAGCCTGTCTGCCAGTTTGCCTAGCATCAGCGCGGCGATTTCCTTCACCTGTTCCCCGCTGAGGGCGGCGAACACGATCACGTCGTCCAACCGGTTCAGGAATTCCGGCCGGAAGTGCTGGCGCACCCTCTCCATGACCTGATCGCGGACATCCCGCCCGCCGGCAGCCAGAATGTCGGTCGAACCGAGGTTTGAGGTCATGATGATCACCGTATTCCTAAAGTCAACCGTGCGCCCCTTGCTGTCGGTAAGCCGCCCGTCATCCAGAATCTGCAACAGAACGTTGAACACCTCGACGTGAGCCTTTTCGATCTCATCGAACAGCACCACGCTGTAGGGTTTGCGTCGCACTGCCTCGGTCAGCTGCCCGCCTTCCTCGTATCCGACATAGCCGGGCGGGGCGCCAATCAGCCTGGCCACAGCGTGTTTTTCCATATATTCGCTCATGTCGAGGCGGATAATGCTGCGCTCGTCGTCGAACAACACTTCGGCCAGGGCTTTGGCCAGCTCGGTTTTACCCACCCCGGTCGGTCCCAGGAACATAAACGACCCAATCGGCCGTCCCGGATCCTTGACACCGGCCCGGGCCCGGATTATGGCCGAACAGACCGCCTCTACCGCCTCATCCTGACCGATCACCCGCCGGTGGAGAACTTCGGCCAGACAGGCCAGCTTCTGCCTCTCCCCGGCCATCAGTTTGCTGACCGGAATGTTGGTCCAGCGGCTTACCACCCGGGCAATGTCATCCTCGTCCACCTCTTCTTTCAGCAGGGACCCGCCGGCCCGCTTCTGGGCCAGGGCTTCTTCCTCGGCCCGCAGTTTTCGCTGTAGATCAGGCAACCTGCCGTACTGCAGCTCAGCCATCCGGTTAAGGTCGTAGCTGCGCTCGGCCGCTTCGATTTCAGCCCGGGTGGCCTCAATGTCCCGTTTAATTTCCCGGAGACGCCTGATCGCCTGCTTCTCCGCCTGCCAGCGGGCATTGAGGGCATCATTATGTTGACGGAGGTTGGCAATATCCTGCCGCAAATTGTCGAGACGCTGCCGGGAATTTGCGTCATCTTCCTTGCTCAGGGCCTGTTCCTCTATCTCCAGCTGCAGCAGCCGCCGCCTGACCTCGTCCAGTTCGCTGGGCATGGAATCGATCTCAGTCCGCAGCCTGGCTGCCGCCTCGTCCATCAAATCGATCGCCTTGTCGGGCAGAAACCGGTCGTTGATATAGCGGTCGGCCAGAGTTGCCGCCGCCACTAACGCCGAATCCTTGATCCTGACCCCGTGATGCACTTCGTACCGTTCGCGCAGCCCGCGCAGGATCGAAATGGTGTCCTCAACCGACGGCTGGTCGACCATCACCGGCTGGAAGCGGCGCTCCAGAGCCGCGTCCTTTTCGATGTATTTGCGGTACTCGTTTAAAGTGGTGGCACCAATGCAGCGGAGCTCGCCACGGGCCAGCATCGGCTTCAGCAGATTGCCGGCATCCATGGCTCCCTCGGCCGCCCCCGCTCCGACCACGTTGTGCAACTCGTCGATGAACAAGATGATCCGTCCATCCGACCTGGTTATTTCTCGCAGCACATTCTTAAGCCGGTCTTCAAATTCGCCGCGGTACTTTGCTCCGGCGATCAGCGCCCCCATATCCAGCGCGTATATCATCTTGTTTTTCAGCGGCTCCGGCACGTCCTGAGCCACAATCCGCCGGGCCAGCCCCTCGACAATGGCCGTCTTTCCCACCCCAGGCTCGCCAATCAGCACCGGATTGTTTTTAGTCCGGCGCGACAAAATTTCGATTGTCCGCCGGATTTGATCGTCCCGGCCGATTACCGGATCCAGCCGGCCAGCAGCTGCGGCGGCCGTCAGATCCCGGCCGAAACGCTGTAGACAGTCGCGGCTTTCGTCGGGGTTATCGCTGTCCACCCGCCGTCCCTGCCTGATTTCGTCAATCGCCCGGACGATCTTGTCTTCACCCAGACCGCAGCGCCGACAGACGTCCCTGACCTCCGGCTCGCCGTCGCTGACAATGGCCATCAGCAGGTGTTCGACGCTGATGTACTCGTCCTGACGATCTTCGGCCAGCTGCCGGGCCTTGCCCATTATTCGCAGCCAGGCCGTGCTGGGAGCCAATCTCTCTTCCCCCCCTTTTACCGCCGGCTGCCTGGCCAGCAGCCCTTCAACTGCCGCGATCAGCTGTCTCACATCCACCTGACAGTGAGTGAGTAACGGCATAATCGCGCTTTCGTTATCCTGAAGAAGCCCTAGCAGCAGATGTTTGCCACCCACCTCCCGATGATAGTGCATGGCCGCAATCCTGGTAGCTGCCTGCAAGGCTTCTTCAGCTTTCCGGGTATATCTTTCCATCCTCTTTCACCACCTTAACTTTAACGTCTGTTAACCGCGCAAGCGCCTGATCTCCCGGTACAAGTTCCTTTCCTGTTCGCTGAGCTCATGGGGCAAGTCAATGACCAGACGCAGATACAGGTCACCAAATCCTCCATCCTTCTTCCGCACCCCCTTGCCTGCCAGGCGCAGCCGCTGACCAGCCCTCATTCCCGGCTTAATCGTCACCTGGACAACGCCGTGTGGGGTGTTTACCCTAACTACGTCACCCAATGCCACCTGATCGGGGTACACGGTAAGATCGCACTCAATGTCATTCTGCCCCACTACCCGGAACAGATTGTCATCAACCAGTTTTACCCTCAGCAACAGATCCCCGGCGGGAGCACCTCCCCAGCCTTCCCCGCCCTGGCCTTTGAGCCGCAGCACCGCGCCGTTATACAATTTATTGGACAATTTGACCATGAGTCGCCTGTGCCCGTCACCGTTGACTGCTATCTCCCGCTCGCCGCCGGCCATCAACTCACCCACTGTAAGTTTGAGTTCGGCTTCGATGTCTTCGCCGTGTACCGGCCCCCTCCGTCTTGTGCCGACGCCCAGGCCGCCGAAATCGAACCCGCCCCCGGACACATTGCCGAACATCATCCGGAAGAACTCGGAGAAATCGCTGCCTCCCAGGTTGCCGAAGTCAAACTTCACCCCCTGGAAACCAAAATCGCGAGGGTCAAATTCCTGCCCATTCTGCCAGTTCGCTCCGAACTGGTCGTAACGCCGGCGTTTTTCCGGGTCGCTCAGAACCTCGTACGCCTCGTTGATCTGTTTGAACTTTTCCTCAGCCTTTCTTTTTTCCTCACCCTGATGAAGGTCGGGATGGTACTGCCTGGCCAGCCGGCGGTATGCCGATTTTATTTCTTTGTCGCCGGCCGTCCGTTCCACTCCCAGCACCCGGTAGTAATCGACGTATTTCACGTTTTCACCGCCCTTGTGCCTTCAAATGATCCCGGCATGGCAGGAGGGGCGGTGTCCGCCCCTCCGCTAAGCCTGTTCGAATTCGGCATCGATCACCTCGTCGTTTTTGCCGTTGCCGGCTGCTCCGGCCCCACCGCCGCCATGCTGCATGGCAGCCTGGTAGGCCGACTCCAGTTCGGCCCTGGCCTGGCGTAGCTGTTCGATCGTCGCCTGCTGTTCAGACAGACGGTTGGCAGCCTTAATTGCTTCCGACAGCCGACCGCTGACATGAGCCGGCCAGCTGTTGCCACGCTCCTTAAGGGCGTTGCCGGCCTGGTAGGCCAGGGCGTCGAGCTCATTTTTCGCCTCGACCCTGGCACGACGTTCGCGGTCTTCCCTGGCGTGCAAATCAGCGTCGGCCACCATCCGGTCAACCTCGCTACGGTCAAGGTTGCTGGCGCCGCTTATCGTTATGGACTGCTCCTTGCCGGTGTTCTTGTCCCTGGCGCTTACCATAAGAATCCCGTTGGCGTCGATGTCAAATGTCACCTCAATCTGGGGCATTCCCCGCGGCGCCATCGGAATGTCACCCAGCCGGAACCTGCCGAGGGTACGGTTGTCAGCCGCCATCTCCCGTTCACCCTGCAGAACGTGGATATCAACGCTGGTCTGATTATCCTCAGCCGTACTGAACACCTGGCTGCGCCGGGCGGGAATGGTGGTGTTGCGCTCGATAACCCTGGTCATGACCCCGCCCAGGGTTTCCACCCCCAACGACAGCGGTGTCACATCCAGCAGCACCACATCCTTCAGCTCGCCGGCCAGTACCGCCCCCTGAATGGCCGCGCCGATAGCCACCACCTCGTCGGGATTTACCGACTGGTTGGGGGCTTTACCGGTCATCGACCTGACCAGCTGCTGAACGGCCGGGATCCGCGTCGAACCGCCGACCAGGATTACTTCATCAAGGTCTTTGGCCTTAATCCCGGCATCGCTGAGTGCCTGTTCAACCGGCCGGCGGCAGCGGTTGACCAGCGACGCGGTAAGCTCGTCAAACTTGGCCCGCGACAGCTTGGTGTCCAGGTGTTTGGGCCCGTTCTGATCCGCCGTGATAAACGGCAGATTGATGTTGGTTTCAAACACGTTGGACAACTCGATTTTAGCCTTCTCTGCCGCCTCGGTCAGCCGCTGCAGGGCCTGTTTGTCCTGGCGGAGATCGATGCCCTGCTCGCGCCTGAATTCGTCGGCCAGCCAGTCGACAACTGCTTTGTCGAAATCATCCCCGCCCAGGTGGGTGTCTCCGTTGGTGGCCTTGACCTCGAACACGCCATCCCCAACCTCGAGAATGGAAACGTCAAACGTCCCCCCTCCCAGGTCAAACACCATAATCGTCTCGTTTTTCTTTTTATCTAGCCCGTAAGCCAGGGCTGCCGCCGTCGGCTCGTTGATGATCCTCACAACTTCCAGCCCGGCTATCCGTCCGGCGTCCTTAGTGGCCTGCCGCTGGGCATCATTAAAATAAGCCGGAACGGTGATCACCGCCTTTGTGATCTTTTCGCCAAGAAACTTGCCGGCATCTTCAGCCAGCTTGCGCAGGACCTGGGCCGATATCTCCTCGGGGGCAATAGCCCTGCCATCCACCGAAAACTTTACATTGCCGCCGCTGTCGCGATCCACTTTGTACGGCACCTGTCTCGATTCGGCGTCCACCTCGTCATAGCGCCGGCCGATGAACCGCTTGACCGAGTAATAGGTGCGATCGGGGTTCAGCACGGCCTGGCGCTTGGCCAGCTGTCCCACCAGCCTCTCGCCATCCTTTTTATAGGCCACCACTGAGGGAGTGGTCCTCCCACCCTCGGCATTGGCGATGACCTCCGGCCGTCCGCCTTCAACCACCGCCACCACCGAATTGGTGGTGCCCAAATCTATACCCAGTACTTTGTTGGTTGCCATTTTTCTACACCTCCTGACTGCCGGTCCGAGTACCGGCCTTTGTTGTTAATACTATCGCCCCCCACTGGCAAAAGCAAACCGCATTTTTTAAAAAATATCCGGTTTTTCAGGACAAATCTCGTGTTTTCTTATATTTGGTCAAAAAGTCAAAGATTTTTTGATTTTTAGGCGATGGCAGGTAATTTGCCGTTTCTGTCAAATAAGCTTTCCAGGCGGTGAACTGCCTGCCAGCCGCCAGTAATAACCGCTGGAGGGTTTGTCTTGACTGACGCTATGCTGCCGGCTGTTTCGTTGCTTTTGGGCCTTGTCTTCGGCTCGCTGGCCGGCGCGGCAGCCTACCGCTGGCCGCTCGGACTGGGCCTGCTGCGGCCACGCCGGTCGGTCTGTCCACACTGTCACCACCGGCTGGCGACGGCCGATCTTATTCCCGTGCTCAGCTGGTTGCACCGGCGGGGACGGTGCCGTTACTGCCGTGGCCGGGTATCGGCCTGTTACCTGCTGTGCGAGCTGGTCACCCCGGTTGCCTTTGTCGCCGTCAGTTACTGGCAGGGGCTGACGCCGTCCCTGCCCTTTCACTGGGCGCTGATCTGGATAGCGGTAGTGGTTACCGTTAGCGACTGGCGCTGGCGGATTGTCCCCGACCAGGCGGTGGTTGTCGGCCTGATCGCCGGCCTTGGGCTGGCGGTCCTGAACTTTTCGCCGGCCCGCTGGTACGGACCGCTGCTCGACTTTATCCTGCCCCCCCTTCCCCTACTGGCCATGGCCTTGGTTGTTCCCGGCAGTATTGGTGGCGGTGATATAAAAATAGCCCCGGTGCTGGGGCTGTTCTTCGGCTGGGCCGGCGGGCTGACCATCCTGGCCGGCGGATTTGTCCTGGCCGCCCTGTTGACCTGGCCGCTACTGGTACGCAAACGCCACCTTACCGCCCACCGCCGCCGGCTGGCTGACGTCCTGGCCGGACGGGGAAGACAGCAGCCGGCAGCCAGACCTCCCACCCTGCAACTTATGCTGATTAAGCTTACCTGGCCGGTCTGGCGGCGGTTAAACCGCACTTATCTCAACCGCCTGCTCCGGCGCCGCGATTACCGCCACTATCTACTTTCCCAGCCGCCGGTCGTCGCCGGCTGGTCATTTCACCCCCGCGACCACCGGCAACTAGCCCGTATCATCCACTCCCTCAGACAACCGCCGGTCACCCCGGTGGCGATGATCCCGTTTTTCACCGCCTCCGGGCTGCTCTGGCTGCTGGCCGCGCACCTGTAGTCCGCCGCCCGCCGGCCCGCCCGTCCCCAAAAACTGCCGCGGAGGAACAGAGATTATGACAAGATTTAGCAAAACCCTGCTGGTGGTCGCCGTAACAGCGTTTCTGTCGCTGGCCTGCACCGCCTCAGCCGACCGCACAATTGCCGAACAGCAGCAGGACTATCAGGACCTGGTCGACCGGATAATGACCAGCCTCTACCAAACCTACCCCAGCGCCCGGGGTGCGGTGGCCGGCGCTTACGGCTACGCCGCCTTCGGCACCACTTCCACCAAGATTGCCATATTCGGCACCGGCCACGGCCGCGGCATTGCCGTGGAAAATGCCACCGGCAACAAATACTACATGGACATGTTTGAAGCCGATATCGGTCTTGGCTTTGGTATCCAGGAATGCAGCCTGATTTTTGTATTCGACAACTGGGATGCTTTTGGCTCCTTCGTCAACAACGGCTGGGACTTCGGCGGACAGGCCAACGCCACCGTCTCGGACAGCGTCAGCGGTGGTTCACTTTATTCAGGGGCGATATCTGTTGCTCCCCACGTCTGGATTTATCAGCTGGCCGGCAAAGGGTTTGACATATCAGCCACCCTTAAGGGCAGCAAATTCACCCTCAATAAAACCCTGAATCAGCCGGCCGCAGGCACCGGCGACTGATGAGCGCTCCGGCCGGCGACAGTGAATTTGCTGTCAAACCTATCCCCACCCTGATCGCCAAATACTCGCTGGCGGTGATGATCGGCTTCACCGCCGCCATGCTCTACGGTGTGATTGACAGCATGTTTGTCAGCTATTTCCTCGGCAATCAGGCCTTGGCCGCCGTATCGGCCAGTCTGCCGCTGGCCACCCTGACCTTCGTTGTCCCGCTGACCTTCAGTGCCGGCACCGCCACCCTGACCGCTATCCGTCTGGGTGAGGGCCGGACAGACGATGCCAATCGCATCCTCGGCCAGACAGTTGTCTGGTCGGCGCTGGCCGGCCTGTCGGTGGCCCTGCCGTGCGCCGTATTGCTGCCGGAAATTTTTTCCCTGTTCGGACTGGAGGCCGGCCTACTTGGTCAGGCCGTGACTTTCTTCCGGATTGCCCTGCTCGGCCTGCCGTTGATGAGTGTCAGCATCCCCCTGGGCTGTC
>JAOAFP010000005.1 GCA_026416215.1 Negativicutes bacterium
CGGCGTCAAACCCGAGGTTCATCGCGGCAAATTTCAGCCGCAGGGCATTGGTCTCATCCAGCAGTGTCATTACCCCCTGGTTGCAGTGCTGGGTGGTTTCGTTTAGTTTGTCGGTCGTGCCCGACACTTCGCGGAGGGTGGCATTTACCTCCTCAAAGGTGGCCGACTGCTGTTCGGCGATCGGGGCCAGCGACTCGACCGACCGGCCGATATTGTCGAACACTTCGTTCAGCCCTTCAACCCGGTCGTCGGCCACTTCCACCGCCTGGAGGTTGTTGTTGAAGGCTGCCGCCATATCCTGAAACGCCCGGTTGATGTTATTGACACTGGCGCGGATGTTGCCCAGCTGATTGGTTATCTCGTCCACCGAGCCCCGCGACTGGTCGGCCAGCTTGCGCACCTCCTCGGCCACCACCGCAAACCCCCGGCCGTGCTCGCCGGCCCGGGCGGCCTCGATGGCGGCGTTAAGTGCCAGCAGGTTGGTCTGGTCGGATACGCCCTTGACCACTGTAACCAGGCTGTCGATTTTCGACATCGAGTCGTGCATCTCGCCGACATTGCCGGTCAGGCCGGCCAGCTGATCTTTTGATTTTTCCGTCTCCCGGCTGACGGTATTGACGCTTTCCTTGGCCACCCCCATTGAATCACGCCCGACAATGGTCTGTTCGGTGGTTTTGGTCACTGACTCGGCCAGACCGGTAACCGAGTGGGAAAGCTGATCGACCGCGTCGGTTACCTGACGGAGGTTTTCGTTTACCACGGCAAAACTCTTGGCCAACTGGTTGAGGTCGTCGCCGCTGCCGACCCCCAGGTACACCACCTCGTTGATGACGTGAGCCGCCTCCTTTAGTACCCGGCAATTATGACCAGCCAGGCTGTTGAGCAGATCGGCGGCCTCCCACAGCGGGTCACTGCGGTCCGCGATGGCTACGCGGTGCTGGTAGTCCCCGGCCAGCTGGCGGCGCAGTCCTTCGATCAGCGCTGCCAGGCTGTCTTCAGAATGGTTTTGCCGGGCTTTGTCCGGCTTGTTTCGGTCAAAAAACACGCTTATCCCCCCCATATCCCGCTATTACAGTGATTATAGCAGTTTTTCACTGCTTGGCAAGCGGATATTCAGGTTTTCGGCTTCTTAAATCCGCCGGGCGTTTTTACCCTGGCTGGCAGCTGGAAAAGGATAAATTATGCCGGCGGCGAATATCCGTGTAACAATAACCCGGTTTGTAGGGAGGCAGGCAGCCAGATGACCGAGATTTTTTCCCGTTTTGTTGCCAGCTGGAAAAGATTTCACCGCCCCTCGCCCGAAGCCATGGAGCTCTTGCGGTTTATCGGCCCGGGGATTCTGGTCACGGTGGGGTTTATCGACCCCGGCAACTGGGCGGCCAACCTGTCGGCCGGGGCCGGGTACGGCTACCAGCTGCTGTGGATGGTCACCCTGTCCACCATCTGGCTGATCATCCTCCAACACAACGTCGCCCATCTGGGGATTGTCACCGGCGACTGCCTGGCCGAGGCAGCCCACCGCCACCTGCCCGGCTGGCTGTCGCGGCCGCTGCTGTACAGCGCGGTGGCGGCAGCCATAGCCACGGCCATGGCCGAGATCACCGGCATGGCCATTGCCCTGAACATGCTGTTTCACCTGCCGATTATGGCCGGCTCGGCCCTGGCGGCCATTGTTTCCTTCCTGCTGCTGGCCTTCAGCAGCTATAACCGGATCGAGCGGCTGATCGTCGGGTTTGTGTCGCTGATCGGACTGGCCTTTCTCTACGAGCTGGTGCTGGTGCCGGCCGACTGGCCGGCGGCTGTCAGCGGCTGGCTGGTTCCGGCCCTGCCCGAGGGGTCGATCGTGATCGTGATGAGCGTGCTGGGGGCGGTGGTAATGCCACATAACCTCTACCTGCACAGCGAGGTAATCCAGAGCCGGCAGTGGAATCTGGGCGATGAGGCCACCATCCGGCGCCAGCTGAGATACGAATTTATCGATACCCTGCTGTCGATGGGGATCGGCTGGGCGATCAACAGCGCGATGATCGTGGTGGCCGCGGCGGTGTTTTTCGCCAGTTCAGTGGCGGTGGACGATCTGCGGCAGGCGGCCGAGCTGCTGCGGCCGCTGCTCAATGAACAGGCGGCCCTGGTGTTCGCCCTGGCCCTGCTGTTTGCCGGGATTTCCTCGACTATTACCGCCGGCATGGCCGGCGGTAGCATCTTTGCCGGCAGTCTGGGCGAGGCTTGGAACGGCCGCGATATTCACAGCCGAGCCGGAATGGTCATCACCTACGGCGGGGCGCTGCTGGTCTGTTTTCTGGCCGGCGACAGCCTCAAGGCCCTGGTCTACTCGCAGATGGCACTCAGCCTGCAGCTGCCGCTGACCATTTTTCTGCAGCTCTACCTTACCTCGTCCCGTCGGGTGATGGGCAAGTACGCCAACAGCCGGGCAACCCTGCTGATGATGCTGGCGATCGGCCTGGTGATCACCGGGCTGAACGTATTTCTGCTGATTGACCTGTTCAGCTGAGAGCCGTCGACAAAAAAAAGCGGCCGGGCAGTCGCCCGGCCGCTTTTTTTGCGGTTTGCCGGCCGTCCTTCCGTCGGCGGCCGGCGTTATTTTTCAAACGTTCCCCTGACCAGCACCTCGCCGTCCCTGACCATCAGCCGCCCTTTGGCCACCACGTGCCTGATCGCCAGGGTTTCCGGGTCGAGAACCACCAGATCGGCGTCCTTGCCGACGGCGATCCGCCCCTTGCCGGACAGCTTCAGGGCATCGGCCACGTTGGCGGTGATAACCCTGAGAGCAGTTTCAAGCGGCAGGCCGTCGCGGACGGCATCCCGCACCTCGCGGTACAGCGACTGCACCGACCCCACGCCCAGCCCGACGTATTCGCGCTGTTTGTTGAAAATCGGCATGCTGCCCTGCCCATCAGAGGAAAACAGTATCTGTTTGACAGGTATATGCCATTTCAGGAGCAGGCGCAGCCCGTCACTGGCCTTGACTTCATCCTCCTCGAGAAATTCCGGGTCGGAGCTGGTGGTGAGATCGACATACCCCCCCAGCCGGGCAAATTCGTAGCCGGCGTCCAGCACCACCTTGGTGCGGTTGATGTGGGTGGGGATGACCTGTCTGGCGGGAATTTCGGTTTCGCCGACCAGCCGTTTCAGGTAGGCCAGCCGGCGCTCGCCATCGCCGATGTGAATGTTCACCACCCCGGCCTTGCCGGCCAACATTCCTCCCACCCGGGTATCGGCCACCACCCGGGCAAAGTCATCAAAGGTGGGCTGGGAAGAGCGATGGTCGGAAATAGCCACTTCACCCACGCCGATGACCTTGTCAATCAGCAGGAGGTCGCTCTGAATGCTGCCGGTGACGGTATGAACGGGAATTCCGTACGAACCGGTGTAAATGAAGGTGGTTATCCCTTCCTCTTCCAGCCCGCGGGCCTTGGCCAGCAGGCTGGCCAGACTGCGCGACACCCCGTCGGTGCCAAGGCAGCCGACCACGGTGGTTATCCCGCCGGAAACAATGTCCGACAGCTGGATTTCCGGGGTCCGGGTCCGGTATCCCCCTTCGCCGCCGCCACCAAGTATGTGGACGTGGGAATCGATGAAGCCGGGGGTAAGAATGGCCCCGCCGGCATCCATCACCTCAACATCGGCGAAAAGCTCACCGGCCAGCGCTGTTTTGTAGACACTGTCGTCGGCCGTCCGGCCAATTGCCGCAATTTTGCCGCCAGCCAGCAGCACGTCCCGCCGCCCCAGCGGTTCGGGGGCGTAAACCTCGGCGTTTCTCAGCACGGTAATCATTGGTCGATATCCTCCGTTTTTTCCGTGTACTGAACCCGGCAGGCCGAACACCGCCGTCCGGCCTGCCGCATCATTTGTGCCATTTATGGCGGACGGGCGGCCGGGGCGGCCGGCCGCCCCGGCGAACCCGCCAGACAAAGAAAATTATCACCGCCAGCAGAATGACCGACGACATGACCGGCCGGATGAGTCCCAGGTCGACCAGGATGTTGACCACGGCCATTGCCCCCACCACCAGCACCGCCAAACCCAGCCCCGGCCAGCGGTGGTACCGCAGCCACAGGTAGACGGCCGCCACCAGCAGTACCTCGACCGCCACCGCCCCGGCCAGGCCGGCCAGTTCGAAAGCCACTACCTTGATCGCCACGGCAGCGATCATCATCGCCAGCGCCACCAGCCACACCTTGACCATATCCTTCCATCCTCCGTCAGTATTTAAACGCCTTCATTCGCACTTATTCTGCGCCTCGGCGGGCATCACCTCCGTCCGCGGCCGCCGGCCCCGTCAGTAACCCACCTCCACGGCCAGCACCTCGCGGGCGTCGCCGCCGGTGGCCGCCACCGTCAGCCCGACCTCGTCGCCCGGTCTCAGCAGCAGCACCTTGGCGGTCAGCGAGGCCGGCACCGCATACAGCACCGGATCATTTTCCAGCATGAAGTAGAGGTAGTTTTCCCCGCCGCGGGCAACTATGGCGGCACGGGCAATTTTGCCGCGGACGGCCAGTTTTTCGGCCGCCTTGCCGGCTTCGACATTGCCCACCATGTTGCCCCTGGCGGCCATACTGGCCAGGTAATTGCGCATGGCGGTGGCAATATCCGGACCGACTCCAACAATATTATAGTTCTCCACCGAAATGAACGCCACCTGCTTGAGCAGCCCCTCGCGATCCTTGAGCGGGGCGATGTAGGTGGGAATACCGGCCACGTTGTACAGCAGCGGATACCCGGCCCGGTAGGCCTTCTCCTGCACCTGCCCCTCGGCCGACTTGGCCGCCGCTTCCTCAGTCGCCCCTGCCACCTGGTAGAATTTGGCCTGCTTGCTCCGCGAATTGACCAGGACAAAGCCGACAGTACTGTCATCGCTGCCGCTGGAGGTCATGCCGACATACCAGTACAC
>JAOAFP010000006.1:0-21004 GCA_026416215.1 Negativicutes bacterium
AGATGTGTATAAGAGACAGGCCGTATATCAGGTGCATACGGTTGCTGGACGGCCGCAAAGTGCCGGTCTTGGCAAATACCGAATTCCAGAACCCGTGGATATACCTGCCCCAGTCGGCAATCTGGTCATAGACAAAGCCGCTGGGCTGAACCCGGCTGACCCAGCCGGGCAGGCTGTCGAGACTGTAGCGGGTGATTTCACCGGTCTGGGCGTCAACCGTCAACACCGCTGCCGCGTCATCACCGCTGTAGCCGATCTTCTTTTCGTAGATGGTAACCACCCAGAACGGGCGCAAATTTTCATCCAGCTGGAAGGTGAAGTCGGTCAGACCGCGGGTGATGTAGCCGTGGCTGTAAACCCAGCGCGGCAGGTAGTCAAGCAGAAATGACCCAAACTGGTATCTGATCCGTACCGGCTGGCCGTCAATCTCCTGAACCAGCCGGACGTCACTGGGATCGGTGGCACTGACCATCACGTAGCCGTGGCTGCCGGTCCGCAGGTAATTGAGCCACTGAAACACTCCGCGGTGTTCCAGCGGGGCAACGTAGTACAGTTTATCGTGAACCTTCTGCAGAAACAGCCGTCCCAGCCGGGTTTCTGACCCCAGAGCCGGTACCTCGCCGATTTTCTTGTCGGCCAACCGGGTGGCTATCTCCTCGTCGATAATCCTTACCTGCGACAGATCCAGCGGCTCGACATCAGCCGAAAACACACTCTCCTGCACCGGGCCAAGCAGGTCGCGGTAGCGCTGGCTGAACAGCAGGGGATTGGACAATACAAGCGGCAGGATAAATGAGTTGACCACGGCAATGATGATCAGCCAGCGGCCAAACCGGGCCATCCGCTGGTAACGCCGGTCGGTGACGTCGGCCCGGAGGTCGATGCCGCCCGGCACCCCTACCCGGCGGCCGAATATTTTGTACAGCATCCAGGCCAACAACGTACCGGTGAACCGGCCGGCGTTGCTGCGAAAGATTTCCCGCACCGCGACAAAGATTAGCCCCAGCCCCCACAGCAGGCATAGGAACGACCAGTCGGTGAACCCCGGCCCAAACACCGGCAGTCTGACGTAAATATAACCCAGGGAAATGAGAATCAGCCAAAACCAGATCATGCCCTTCCTCCCACGCACAGCAAAGCGGCTGCCTGTCACATTATACTGACAAACAGCCGCCCTGTCACTTATTCACTGCCGGTTGTCAACCACCGGCCCCTCACTACATCATTCCGTCCATGCCGCCCATGCCGCCCGGGCCGCCGCCGTGCGAACAGCCCTTGGGCTCAGGCTTATCGGCCACCAGCGACTCGGTGGTCAGAACCATGGCCGCGATGCTGGCGGCGTTCTGCAGGGCCGAACGGGTAACCTTGGCCGGGTCGACAATCCCGTTTTCAATCATGTCGACGTATTCGCCGGTCAGGGCGTTGTAGCCCACCCCCTTGGCCGATTTCTTGACCTGCTCAACCACCACTGAGCCTTCGGCCCCGGCGTTGCAGGCAATCATCCTAAGCGGCTCCTCGATCGCCCGCCGGACAATGGCCACACCGGTGGCCTCGTCGCCGCACAGGTCAATCTTGTCAAGCACCGGCAGGATGTCAATGAAGGTGGTGCCACCACCGGCCACTATTCCTTCCTCCACTGCCGCCCGGGTAGCGTTCAGTGCATCCTCGATCCGGTGTTTCTTCTCCTTCAGTTCGACCTCGGTGGCCGCTCCCACCCGGATCACCGCTACGCCACCGGCCAGTTTGGCCAGACGCTCCTGCAATTTTTCGCGATCAAAGTCGGAAGTGGTCTCATCAATCTGAACTTTAATCTGCTGCCGGCGGGCACGAATGGCCTCAGCATCACCCTGACCCTCGACCACGGTTGTCTCTTCCTTGGAAACCCTTACCATCCGGGCCCGGCCCAGGTCACGCAATTCGACGCTGTCCAGCTTGCGGCCGATTTCTTCGGAAATCACCGTGCCGCCGGTCAGTACGGCCAGATCCTCCAGCATGGCCTTGCGGCGGTCGCCAAACCCCGGAGCCTTGACTGCCACAGCCCGGAAGGTGCCGCGCAGCTTGTTGACCACTAGGGTAGCCAGGGCCTCGCCCTCGACGTCTTCGGCAATAATCAGCAACTCTTTGCCCTGCTGGACAACTTTCTCCAGCGTCGGCAGCAGATCGGCTATCGCCCCGATCTTGCGGTCGGTGATCAGGATGTAGGGATCGTTGAGCACTGCCTCCATTTTGTCGGGGTCAGTGACCATGTAGGGCGAGATGTAGCCGCGATCAAACTGCATGCCTTCGACGTGCTCCAGCTCGGTGCCCATGGTTTTCGATTCCTCAACGGTGATAACCCCGTCCTTGCCGACCTTTTCCATGGCATCGGCAATCAGGGCGCCGATGGTGTCATCAGCGGCGGAAATGCTGGCTACCTCGCTGATTGCTTTGCGGCCCTCAACCTTGACCGAAACCTTCTTGATCTCATCGACCAGGGCATCCACAGCCTTTTCAATCCCCCGCTTGATCAGCATCGGATTGGCGCCAGCCGCCACGTTGCGCATACCCTCGCGAATCATCGCCTGAGCCAGCAGGGTGGCGGTGGTGGTGCCATCACCAGCCACGTCGTTGGTCTTGGTGGCAACTTCCTTAACCAGCTGGGCGCCCATGTTCTCAAACGGGTCCTCCAGCTCGATCTCACGGGCAATGGTCACCCCGTCGTTGGTGATGGCCGGGGCGCCGAACTTTTTATCCAGCACTACATTTCGCCCTTTCGGCCCCAGGGTGATCTTGACGGTGTTGGCCAGGGCGTTTACTCCCCGTTCCAGTGCCCGGCGGGCATCTTCGTCGAAAATTATCTGCTTGGCCATTATTGTTCCTCCTCAAAATTATAGAAAATTGTGTAATGCACTTTTTCGCCAGCACCGGCGCCGGGCGGTCCCGGCAGCCGGCTGCCGGACAGTTCCGGTCCCGCTGCCTACTCGACCACTGCCAGGACGTCGCTTTCGCGCAAAATCAGGTACTCCTCCCCGTCCACCTTGACTTCGGTGCCGGCGTACTTGGAGAAGATGATCTTGTCGCCTTCCCTGAGGTCGATTGCCACCCGGGTGCCGTTATCCAGCAACTTGCCGTTGCCAACGGCGATAACCTTGCCCTCCTGCGGCTTCTCCTTGGCCGTATCGGGCAGGACGATACCGCTGCGGGTGATTTCCTCCCTCTCCAGAGCCTTGACTACCACTCGATCTCCCAACGGTCGCAACATTGACAATTCCTCCTTGCCTCTATAGTATTCAATGCGTTAGGCCTGTCTAATTAGCACTCATTCACATCGAGTGCTAACTGCAGGCCCAATGTTAATTCAAGCTCTTATTGTTATCAAGTCCCACTATCGGGCTGAATCTGGCTTTATTCGGCCAAAAACAGTGTTGTGTGTTTAAAACTGTTTATTGCGCACTTTATCGTTATTTTTCGCCGTTATCCGAATTGTATGTCCGAACCGCCAGATCGTAGCCATCGGTGGTGATGATCACCGCCCCGTCCCGGTCGGTGCGCAGGATTTCGGCCCCGGCCGCCTGCAGCCGCTGGAGGGTTTCCGGGGCGGGGTGGCCATAGCCGTTATCGGCCCCGACCGAGATCACTGCGTAGCGGGGCTGGACGGTGGCGAGAAATTCGGCACTGCTCGATCCGGCCGAGCCGTGATGACCCACCTTGAGCACGTCAAAGCGGCGAATTTTGCCGGCCGGCAGCAATTGCCGCTCCCCTTCAACCGTCAGATCGCCGGTTACCAGCATCCCGATCTGGCGGTACCCAACCGCCACCACCGCCTGGCGGGCGTTCTCCCGACCGGGCTTGTCCGGACCGGCCGGGGTGTCGTTATCCATGATGATGGTGAATGTCACCCCGTCGACGGTGAACTGCTGGCCGTCGCGGGCCGGTACCACCCAGTCTGGGCCAAAGCTGTTGACCATGGCCTGGAGCCGGGGGCTATAGGTCCCCTGGGGAATTATCACCTCGTCGATGTCGATGGCCGCCTCAATGGCCGCGGCGCCGCCGGCGTGGTCGTTATGGGCGTGGGTAAGAATCAGGGCCGCTAGGTGATCGATACCCTGGTTGAGCAGATAGGGTGCCACCACCCGTTCGCCGACGTCAAACCCGTGACGGCTGACCCCACCGGTATCGATCAGCACCGCCTGCCGGTGGGGGGTGACAATCAGGGCTGCATCCCCCTGACCGACGTCGATAAAATGAGCGGCCAGCGGCCGGTCCCAGGTCCGGTTGACGGCGTATACGCCCAGACAGCCGGCCGCAGCCAGCCCCAGCACGGCCACCGTCCGCCCCACCCCCGACCACCGCCGGCCGGGCAGAACCAGATAGCCGTACCACCACAATACCAGCAGGTAATAGCCGACCGCCACCGCTGCCGGCATGGCGGGGACGTGCAGCACTGAGCCGGGCACGGCCGCCAGCAGGGCGGCCACGTTGCCGGTCCAGCCCACGGCGATGCTGCTGATGATGTACAGCGGTTTGGCAACAAAGAACAGGAAGCCGGGCATAACCGCCGCCGTCAGGGCGGTTACCAGGGCAACGTCGATGGCCGGCAGGGCGAGAATATTGGCCGGGATCGACACCAGCGACAGGCTGTTGAAATAGCCGGCCAGAAACGGCAGGGAGCCAAGCTGGGCCGACCAGGTGGCGGCCACCGCCACCGCCAGCCAGCGCGGCAGACGGCCGAGCGCCTGCTCGCTCCGGCGGTAAAAGGCCACCAGCCCGGCGGTGGCCGATGCCGATAACAGAAAGCTGACGCTATAGGCCAGGTTGGGGTCGGCGGCCAGCATCAGCAGGCAGGTGATCGCCAGGGCATGGGCGGCGCTGCGATCGCGACCCAATATCGCCCCGATCAGGGTCAGGCTACCCATTATCACCGCCCGGACCACAGCCGGCGTCCAGCCTGCCACCGCCCCGTAGCCAACGATGGCTAGAATGGCCAGCAGCGCCCCGCTGCCAAACCGCCAGCCCCACCACCGGCTCAGCCACAGCACCGTGCCGCCGACCAGGGCGACGTGCGAACCCGACACCGACAGGATATGAACCAGCCCGCTGACTGAAAAGTCACGGGTAACCTGGCGTTCGATCCCCCCGTACCCGCCGAATACCATGCCGTTCAGCAGAGCAGCATCGTCCTCCGGCATAACCGTCAGCATTTCCTGCCTGACCCGCTGCCGCCAGTCGGCCAGCACCACTTTCCAGGCTCCGATGTCGCCGGGCGACAGAATTTCGATGTCGTCAAACCGGACGGCCATCCGGCCGGCCAGTCCCTGGTGCCGGAAGTAACGGTTGCTGTCGGCGGCACCGAAATTCCGGTAGCCGGCAAAATCCTGCAGCTGTCCGCGTACCTTCACCTCGCTGCCGTAGACCAGCAGTTCCTGCCCGCTCAGCTGCTCGACCCCGACCAGAATCCGGCCGCTGGCCGGCCGGGGTTCATCATCCCGCCCGCCAGCCACCGTCCGTACGTCGAGCTGGTAGCGGACAAACCGCCGTTCGGCCGATTCCTCCACCACCAGCGGCACCTCGGCCACCGTCCCTGTCACCGTCAGTCCGTCCTGCCCGGTCAGCTGGCCGATGTCGTCGGCCGGCAGGGCGTTGTACCAGCTGTAACGAAACCCGCCGGCTGCCAGGCAGGCGACAAGCAGCAATACCCAGGCCGGCCACCGCCACCGCTGCCACCCGGCAGCTGCCGCCGCTGCCGCCAGCAGCGTTGCCGTCAAAAAATAAACGGCCGGCCAGGCTGTTGCGCCGGCCAGCCGGATACCGCCGGCAAAAGCCAGACAAACCATCGCTGGCAACATGATCTTCATATGGTTATTTTATCCTTGAGGGCGTTGAATTTGCTGTCGCCGATTCCCCCCACCTTCTTAAGCTCCTCAGTTGACTTGAAATTGCCGTTGGCCTTGCGGTAGGCGACGATCTTCTGGGCGGTGGCCGGACCGATGCCCGGCAGTTTGTCCAGTTCGGCCTCACTGGCCGTATTGATATTGACCCGTTCGGACTCCCCCCGCCCCCCGTCGGACGGCGCGGTCTGGATCACCAGCTGGCCGGGCACCACCACCTGCTCCTGGTCCTTCAGCACCGCCGCCAGGTTCAGCCGGCTGATATCCGCCCCCGGAGCCAGGCCGCCGGCGGCGTTGATCCCATCCACCAGCCGCGACCCGGCCGGCAGCTTCAGTACTGACGGCTTGTTGACCGCACCGCAGATGTAAACAAAAACCTCGTTTTTCTTCTCCCCCGTCCAGTCAAAGCTGAGCAGGCGATCGCGCCGGGCCCGCTGATCAGGGGCCAGCAGGTAATCGCCGGTCGGCCAGTAGCGGTCAACCAACCAAGCCACTGAAACGAAGGCCAGAATGATCAGCAGGATAATCCGCCGCTTATCATTTTTCGCCACAACCCACCCCCACGTTATGCCGTCCGGCTTTGCCCTATCCGATTACCACGTTGATCAGCTTGCCGGGAACGTAGATCACCTTTTTGACCGCCCGTCCGGCCGCTGCCTGCCGTACTTTGTCGCTGGCCACCGCCAGGGCCTCGGCCTGTTCGGCTGTGATGTCAGCGGCCACCATTACCCTGTCGCGGAGCTTGCCGTTGATCTGCAGGGCTATTTCCACCTCGTCGCACTGCAGGGCCGACTGGTCATAGCCGGGCCAGGGCTGGTCGTGAACGCTGCCCGGCCACCCCTGCCGGTACCAAAGCTCCTCGCTGATGTGCGGGGCAAACGGTGCCAGCAGCAGCAGCAGGCTGCGCACCAGCTCGCCGGCGAGGGCCCGGCTGCGGCCGGCTGTGGTTTGCTCCCGCCAGCTGTGGGCAGCGTTGACCAGTTCCATGATCGCGCTGATCGCGGTGTTGAAATTGAAACGCTGTTCGATGTCCTGGCTGACCTTGCGGATGGTGGCGTGCAACACCCGCCGCAGCTGGCGGTCGGCCGCCGGGCTGGCAACGTCGCCTGCCCCGTCCTCGCCCAGACCGGTCACCAGCCGCCACACCCGCTGCAGGAATCGGTAGGCTCCCTCCACCCCCTGGTCGCTCCATTCCAGATCCCGCTCGGGCGGGGAGGCAAACAGGATGAACAGCCGGGCGGTGTCTGCCCCGTACCGTTCGATGATCTGGTCGGGACTGACCACGTTGCCCCTGGATTTGGACATCTTGGCCCCATCCTTGATCACCATCCCCTGGGTGAGCAGATTGGAAAACGGCTCGCCGTCGCGCACCAGACCCTGCCGCTGCAGAACCTTCATGATGAACCGCGAGTAAAGCAGGTGGAGTATGGCGTGTTCGATACCGCCGATGTACTGGGCGACCGGCAGCCAGCGGTCAGACAGCCGTCGGTCGCAGAAACACTGTCGGTTGTGCGGGTCGGCAAACCGCAGGTAGTACCAGGACGAGCAGATAAAGGTGTCCATGGTGTCGGTTTCCCGCCGGGCCGGCTGGCCGCAGGCCGGGCAAAAACAGTGAACAAAGCTGTCAGACGTGGCCAGCGGCGAAATGCTGCCGGCTGTGAAGTCCACTTCGTAGGGCAGCACCACCGGCAACTGGTCCTCCGGTACCGGCACCGTTCCACAGCCAGGACAGTAGACAATGGGTATGGGTGCCCCCCAGTAACGCTGACGGGATATCAACCAGTCGCGCAGGCGGTAGTTGATCCGCGGACGCCCGGCACCGTTGGCCGCCAGCCAGCCGATCACCGCCTGCCGGGCGTCCGGTCCGTACAGTCCGTCAAATCCGGGCGAGCCGAACATTTCGCCGTCATCCTCGAATGCTGCCTCCAGACCGGCCGGCTCTGTTCCCGGCGGCTTTATCACCTGCCGGACCGGCAAGCCGTACCTGCCGGCAAATTCAAAATCGCGCTGGTCGTGGGCCGGCACCCCCATAACCGCCCCGGTACCATATTCGTACAGCACGTAGTTTGTCACCCAGATCGGTACCAGTTCACCGGTCAGGGGATTGGCAGCCCGGCAGCCGGTGGGCACCCCCAGCTTCTCAGTGCCAGTCCGCTCCTCTTCGCTGAGGCTTATCACCCGGCCGGCAAAGCCCATCACCTGATCCGGCCGGCCGCCGGCTGCCGCCAGTCGCGGCAGCAGCGGATGCTCGGCCGCCACCACCAGATAAGTCACCCCGAACACCGTATCCGGCCGGGTGGTGAACACAGTGATTTTGTCGCCGGTCTCAGCCACGGTAAAATCGATCTCTGCCCCTTGGCTGCGGCCAATCCAGTTGATCTGCATGGTCCTGACCCGCTCCGGCCAGCCGGTCAGTTGATCGATGTCAGCCAGCAGTTCCCCGGCGTATTCGGTGATCCGGAAAAACCACTGCTCAAGGTTTTTCCTGCCCACCGGCCGGTCGCACCGCCAGCAGCCGCCGTTAACCACCTGTTCGTTGGCCAGCACGGTGTTGCAGCTGTCGCACCAGTTGACGGCCGCCGCTTTCCGGTAGGCCAGACCCTGCCGGTAAAGCTGTAGAAACAGCCACTGGGTCCAGCGATAATATTCCGGATCGCAGGTGGCCACCTCCCGCCGCCAGTCGATGCTCACCCCCAGCGCCTGAAATTGGCGCCGCATGTGGTCAATGTTCTTCCGCGTCCAGTCGGCCGGATGGACGCGGTTTTGAATGGCGGCGTTTTCCGCCGGCATACCGAAGGCATCCCAGCCCATCGGGTGCAGCACGTTGTAACCGGACATTTTCTTAAACCGGGCGATTACGTCGCCAATCGAGTAATTGCGGACATGGCCCATATGCAGGTTGCCGGACGGGTAGGGAAACATTTCCAGCAGGTAGTAAGGAGGCAGCGGCGAGTCATCGTCCACGGCAAAGCTTTGGCGTTCCCGCCAGACCTTCTGCCAGTGGGCCTCGATCCGCCCCGGTTCGTAACGGTTGTGATTTTGTCTGTCAGCCAATTTCGTTCTCCCCGCGTGATGTGATTTACTGCCGTCCACAGGCCGGCCCGGCCGCTGCCGGCCCGGTTTACCGCCCGGCGGCAATTGTGCTAAACTTTAGGACGCACCCCGTTCCCGCCTTATTAGTTCAGATGGCCAGGCCAGGCAGGTGGTTGAAAAACAACAGTCCGCCGGCTGCCATCAGGATCAGTCCGGCCAGACGCCGGATCAGCGGCAGATAGCGGTAGCTCCTGGCCAGATATTTCTCCAGCCGGCCGAAAAATGCCGCCACCGCCAGGAACGGCAGGATGAACCCCAGGGCATAGACGGCCAGCAGCTTTGCCCCGGCCGCCGCCGTGGCCGCCGTGGCTGCATAGCCCAGAACCGCGGCCAGTATCGGCCCGTTGCAGGGAGTCCAGCCCAGGGTGAAAGCCGCCCCGGCGCAAAAGCTGCCCAGCGGCCCGGTGAACTGCCGGTCGAACAACGGCCGGTACTCTCTGTTCAGCCGGCCGGCCGGGACGATGTCCAACATCACCGCCCCCATGGCCACTACGATCAGTGCCCCGATCCGGCGGACGGTGTCCTGATACTGCCACAGCCAGCCGCCCAGCGACGAGGCCGTGGCCCCCAGCCCGACAAACACCAGCAGAAAGCCGCTGCAAAACAGCAGGGAATTGACCGGCACCCCGCCACGCCCGTTGAGCAGGGTGGCCAGGTACACCGGCAGCAACGGCAACACGCAGGGCGAGACAAACGACAGCACCCCGGCGACAAACACCGTCACCACCCCTAGCTCAGCACCCACAGCTACACCCCCCGGCCAAAATTTTCGCTCTATTATACACAAGCAGGAGGCAAAATGCACCAGTACCTGTTCCACATCGGCAGTTTACCGGTCCGGAGCTACGGGGCGGTCATGCTCCTCAGCATCGCCCTGGCCGGCTGCATCGGCTACTTTCTCGCCCGCCAGGATGGGCGGTGGCACCGGCACGTGCTGGACATAACCCTCTGGGGCGGACTGTGCGGATTTGTCGGCGCCCGGCTCTGGGACGTGTTCTTCTTCGACTGGTCGTACTACCGCCACCACCTGGGGGAAATACTGTTCATCTGGCAGGGCGGCATGGCCATCCAGGGCGGGGTGATCGGCGGGGTGCTGGGCGGTTACCTCTATACAGTTATTCACCGGATTGACAGCTGGGACTTTGCCGACAGAATCGCCGCCCCGGCCATCGTCTTCGGCCAGGCGGTGGGACGGGCGGCCAACCTGCTTAACGGCGACGCCTTCGGTCACCCGACCGGCGGTCAGTACGGAGTTGTTTACCCGCCCGGCACCCTCGCCCATGCCACTTACGGCTCACAACCCCTGTGGCCGGCTGAAGTCTGGGAGGGACAGGCCGATATGGTGATCTTTGCCCTGTTGCTGCTGTTCCGCACCACCAACCACGCCAAAGGGCAGGTGTTTGCACTTTATTTCATCCTCTACTCGCTGGCCAGATTCTTTCTCGAGTACCTGCGCGGCGACTACCCGGCCGGCCTCTGGCAGCTGAAGGCAGCCCAGATGCTGAGCCTGGCGACGTTCCTGGCAGCCACGGCAGTTTTCGTAATACTCGAGGTCAGACGGCGCCGCCGCCGAACAGCCGGGCCAGCCTGAGCAGGCCGCGGGGAATATGGAAGCAGCCCTTCCACTTGCCACCCTTCAGCGGCAGCAGTACCTCGCCGCGGCGGTTGAGGTAGCCAAACCATTCGCCGTACCGGCGGTCGGGGAAATGCTGGAAAGTGTAGTCGGCCACCCGTTCAAACCACTGGCCGGCCTGGCAGTTGCCGGTCAGTTTCCAGGCCATGGCCAGAGCCACCATCGCCTCGATGTGCACCCACCACAGCTTCTGATCCCATTCCAGCTTGTCGGGCGGGTGCCCGTCGATATCGAGAAAGTAGAACAAACCTCCGTACTGGTTGTCCCAGCCCCATTCGGCAATGTTGAGGGCAATCTGGCAGCAGCGGTCAATTAGAGCCCGGTCACCGCGTTCGGCGGCAATTTCCATAATAAACCACATTGCTTCCAGCCCGTGGCCGGGATTGGTCAGCCGGCCGTCAAAACAATCGGCAAAACTGCCGTCAGCCAGCACGTTTTCCCGGATCAGCCCCCGCTGCCGGTCGTGGAACACTTCCAGCACCTCGGCAATCACCTGGTCGGTCAGGCGTTCGATTTCACCGTGTTCGATCACTCCGGTCAGTTCCCGGCCCAGGTTGCAGAGGATCATCGGTAGGGAAAACCCCCGCAGCGGCCGGCTGCCCGGCCAGGCTTTGTTCCACCGCCCTTTGGGGTTGTCGCGGCGGACAAGAATATTGCGGAAGGTGGCGGCAGCGATTGCGGTGGCCTGCTCGTCGCCGGCCGCCAGCCCGTAACGGGCCAGGGCCATACAGGCAAAACAGTCGGAAAAGATATTGTAGGGGGCGACCTGCGGCCGCCCTTGCCGGTCGAGGGCGAAAAACCAGTTGCCGCTGCCGTCGCGGCCGTGATTCAGCAAAAACCTGTATCCCAGCTCGGCCATTTTCAGCCAGTCGGGCCGCTGCTGCCAACGGCTGTAGAGGGTAGAGAACATCCACACCTGCCGGGCCTGAAGCCAGATGAACTTGTCCCGATCGTACACCCTGCCCTGACGGTCGAGACAGGTGAAATAGCCGCCGTACTCCCAGTCGGGGGAGTGGATCTGCCAGAAGTCGATCACCCCGGCCAGCTCGTCGTAGTAAGTTTTTCCGCAGGTAAATACCTCGTTCATGCCAGCCCCTCCTGCCGGAACAGATCGGCGGCCGCCACCGGATCGACGTTGCCGCCGCTGAGGATCACACCGGTTTTTTTGCCGGCGAACCGCCGGTCCGGATCATCCAGCAACGCGGCCAGCCCGACCGCCGCCGACGGTTCGACCAGCATTTTCATCCGCGTCCAGATCAGGTACATGGCCCGGATGATCGCCCCTTCGCTGACAGTGATGACCCCGGCAGCCATTTTGCTGATCACCGGGAAGGTAAGCTGCCCGAGGCTGGGAGTGCGCAGCCCGTCGGCAATGGTAGGCGGATTTTTAATCCTGACCAGCTGCCCGCTGGCCACCGACTGCCGGGCATCGTCGGCCAGCTCCGGTTCGACGCCGTACACCTGACAGCTGCGGTTGGCCTCATAGGTGGAAATAAGGCTGCCAGCCAGCAGCCCGCCACCGCCGCACGGCACCAGCAAAACCTCCAGCCCCGGCATCTGATCGTGCATTTCCCTGGCCACCGTGGCCTGACCGGCGATAATCAGCTGGTGATCGTACGGAGGCACCAGGGTCAGCCCCTTCTCGCTGACCAGCATTTCGGCAATCCGTTCCCGCTCCATAACCGCAGGATCATAGGTCAGCACCTGCCCGCCGTACCCCTCGACCGCCCGGCGTTTGACGCCGGGGGCGTTATCCGGCATGATAATCAGGGTCTGAATCCCCAGCATCTGTCCGGCCAGGGCCACCGCCTGGGCGTGGTTGCCCGACGAATAGGCCACCACTCCGCACATCCGTTCGCGCCCTTCCAGCCGGCTCATCATATTGTAGGCCCCGCGCAGCTTGAACGCCCCGCCCCGCTGAAAATTCTCGCACTTAAAAAAAACCTGCCCGCCAGTCAGCTCGTTGATAAGCCGCGAGCCGATCACCGGCGTGCGGTGGGTCACGCCGGCCAGTATCCGGGCCGCCGCCAGCACCTGATCCGTCATTACATCACCGCCTTCCCGCGCCTGCTGCCCTGTCCGTCACAGTCGCAGACCGGCACTGAACTAAAAACAACGCTGCCTTTTCTTTCGGCACAACCGGGCAAAACCCTGCCGTCAGCCCCATCACCGGCCGGCTGCACGCCTCCCAGGCAACAGTCCGGACGGGGCATCAGCAAACACCAGTCACAGCCTTGGAGGAAAAATGCTAAAAATCGCCCTGGGACAGATGTCTGTCCGCCCCGGCCGGCCGGATATCAACTGCCGGACCATTATAGACCACATTGCCACCGCTCGGGCCGCCGGCTGCGATCTGGTTGTGTTCCCCGAGCTGGCCATTCCCGGTTACCTGCTGGGCGACACCTGGGAACAGGATGCCTTCGTCCGCGACTGCGAATACTGGGGCCAGCAGGTGATCGCGGCCAGCCGGGGGATAACGGTGGTGTTCGGCAACGTGGCTGCTGACTGGCGTCAGCGGGGGGACGACGGACGGACCCGCAAGTACAACGCCGCCTTTATCGCCTGTGACGGCCGCCTGCATCAAAACCCCTGCTGGCCCTACCCTTTTTATATTAAAACCCTCCAGCCCAACTATCGCGAGTTTGACGACAACCGTCATTTTTTCAGCCTGCGCAAGCTGGCCGCCGAATTAAATCTCGACCTGGCCGGGTTGTTTGCCCCGGTGACCGTCGACGCTAGCCGCCGGCTGAAGCTGGTGGTCACGATCTGCGAGGACGGCTGGGATGACAACTATACCCTCAAGCCGTTCAGCCTGATCGCCAATCAGCCCGACGCCGACTGTCTGATCAACATTTCCTGCTCGCCTTACTCTCTGGACAAAAACCGCGCCCGCCACCGCCTGTTTGCCGGCCACGCCGCCAACAAGGGCAGGCCGCTGGTCTACGTCAATGCCAGCGGTCTGCAGAACAATGGCAAAACGGTCTACTGCCTGGACGGCTCGAGCGCGGTCTTTGATCCCGACGGCCGGAACCTGTGGGCCGCCCCGTCGTTTGCCGACGGGCTGTTCTTCAGCGACAGGCTGCCGTCGTCCGGGCTGCAGACCGGTTCCGACAGCATCGACAGCGTGTACAGATGCCTGCACCACGGCCTGCGCCAGCTGCTGCCGTCCCTGGCAGTTGAACGGGTGGTGATCGGGGCTTCCGGCGGCATTGATTCGGCCGTGGCAGCCGCCATGTACGGCACCGTGCTGCCGCCTGACCGCCTTCTCTTGGTCAACATGCCCAGCCGGTTCAACTCGCCTACCACCAGGGGACTGGCCGCCCGGCTGGCTGCCAACCTCGGCTGCCACTACGCCGTGGTTCCGGTGGGCCGTTCACTAAGCCACACCGTGCATCAGATCGAGCGCACCCCAATCGTCAGCCCGGGCGGACGGCAGCCGCTGAAATTACAAGTCGGCGGCCTGACCAGGGAAAACATCCAGGCCCGCGACCGCTCAGGGCGGATTCTGGCCGGCTACGCCTCGGCCTGGCAGGCGGTGTTCACCTGTAACGCCAACAAGACCGAGACCACCGTCGGCTATTCCACCCTCTACGGCGACCACGCCGGCTTTTTCGCCTTGCTGGCCGACCTTTGGAAGTTTCAGATCTACCAGCTGGCTGAATACCTGAACCGGGAGGTTTACCAGCGGGAACTGATTCCGTCCGGCAGTATGACCATCGTTCCCAGCGCCGAGCTGTCGGCCGCCCAGAACGTCGACCGCGGACAGGGCGACCCGCTGATTTACCCCTACCACGACTTTTTGTTCCGGGCTTTTGTCGAACGCTGGCAGCGGGCCACCCCCGAGGACATTGCCAGCTGGTATCTGGACGGCCGGCTGGAAGAGGAAATAGGCTGCCGGCCTGGCCTGACGGGGGAGATTTTCCCCGACCCGGCAGCTTTCATCGCCGACCTGGAGAGGTGGTGGCGGGCCTACTGCGGCATGGCGGTGGCCAAACGGATCCAGGCCCCGCCAGTCATGGCGGTCAGCCGCCGGCCGTTTGGCTACGACCACCGCGAAGCCCAGAATCAAGTTTACTTCACCCACGGCTATCTGGAGCTGAAACAAAAAATTCTCTCCCGGCCGCGGCCGGGTCATTCTGCCGGTTGACGGCAGCACCGGCATCGCCCCGGCAACGACCGCTGGGAACCGGGAATATGGCGCCGGTCCGGCCGGATAACGGCAGCATCGACAAAAAAAGAGGCGTTGTCCGCCTCTTTTTCGCTGTCTGGCCAGTTGTCACTCCGCCTTGCCGCCGTCGGCCGGTTCCTGATCGGTTGGTTCAGCATCCCCGCCGTCTTCCCCCCTGCCGGTCGGGGTCTTTTTGACCGCTGGTTTTTTCCTGGCCGGAGCCTTGGCTTCGAGCTTGGGCATTATGGTTTCAAGGTAGAAAAACAGCGCCTTGCCGGCATTTTCGCTGTACCGGTGCAGCTCCTGCCCCGACGCCGTCACCTGATCGCCGTGCAGGCGATTGAGCAGGGTACAGCAGATCATGGCAAATCTGGGAAATCCCCAGTGGTTCATAAACCCGGCCAGCATCGCCCCTTCCATCTCGATGTTGCGCACACCGTGCTCATGAATCCAGTTCAGCCAGCCGTATTTCCAGTCTTCCTCAGCCAGGCGGATCGCCCCGTCCAGCCGCATCTGCTCAATGAAGAATTCGTTGCCGGCCACAGTTTTGCCCATCACCACCTCCAGCCCGCTGTCACGGCAGGCCTCAACGATCGCCTCAGCCACGTCAGCCGGGAAGCGGCCGTCAAAATACTGCTCGCGCTCGCCGATCAACAGCCGGTACGGCTTGAGATCGGCCATCAGCCCCTCGGTGGTCACCACCACCGTTCCGCCTTCCAGCCCAACCCCGCCGCTGGTGCCCACCCGCACCCAGAATACCTGATCAAGCTCATCGGGGTCGCCACCCTTGAGGAAATAAACCATCCGCATCAGCTCCTGCACGCAAATCGAAGCGCTCGGCATCCCCATGCCGTGGGATGCAAAGATCACCCCGTCGCAGTAGCAGAAAACAAACCGTTCCTCTTTGGGCAGCGTGTAAATTTTGCGGTTGTTGCGCTTTTTCGACCAGATTTTGGCAAATTCCTTGATCCGCTCGCCCGAACCAGCTAGAACCACCGCCCTGACATCCCGGAAATTTTTCAGAACCGGGTCATTGCTGCTGACCCCGAAGTGGTAATAAACGTCGGGATAGTCGCCTGCCATAACGCCATCAAGAAACTGCCGGTTGATGTTCTCAATTTTCACGAAACAAAACCTCCTCCGAACTCAGAGTTAGAATCAGCTGGTTTGCCGGCTTCCCGGACATTATATCAGGATTTATTAATCCTTACAACCGGCAGGGCCGGAATCGGCCGGAATTTGCCCTGCCGGCCAAACTGATCTATAATTTCGGCGAATTGGCCACAGTCAGTGCAGATACAGAAAATTGAACAAGGAGCAAACCCAATGTCAGAAAAAGTTATGGAAAAAATCGCCGCTCTCTGCCGCCACCGCGGCTTTATCTTTCCCGGCTCGGAAATTTACGGCGGGCTGGCCAACACCTGGGACTACGGTCCGCTGGGGGTCGAGCTGAAAAACAATGTGAAAAGAGCCTGGTGGAAGAAGTTTGTCCAGGAATCGCCGTACAATGTCGGCTGTGACACGGCTATTCTGATGAACCCAAAAACCTGGGTGGCTTCCGGCCACGTCGGCAACTTCAACGACCCGCTGGTGGACTGCCGGGAATGCAAAACCCGCCACCGGGCCGACAAGCTGATTGAGGAGCAGTGTCTGGCCCGGGGCAAAACCCTGTCACTGGACGGCAAGTCGTTTGCCGAGCTAAGCGATCTCCTTGCCAGCGAGGGAATAGTCTGCCCAAACTGCGCCCAGCGCAACTTCACCGAAATCCGCCAGTTCAACCTAATGTTCAAAACCAGCCAGGGGGTGACCGAGACCAGCGCCAGCGAAATCTACCTGCGGCCGGAAACCGCCCAGGGGATTTTCGTCAACTTCCGGTCGATCATGCGCAGCATGCGAAAGAAGCTGCCGTTCGGTATCTGCCAGATCGGCAAGAGCTTTCGCAACGAGATCACCCCGGGCAATTTCATTTTCCGCACCCGGGAGTTTGAACAGATGGAGCTGGAGTTTTTCTGCAAACCGGGCGAGGACATGCACTGGTTTGAATACTGGCGGAACTTCTGCCACGACTGGCTGACCGGCCTCGGCCTCCGGCGGGAAAACCTCCGTCTGCGCGACCACAGCCCCGAGGAGCTGTCCCATTACAGCCGGGCCACCACCGACTTCGAATACCGCTTCCCGTTCGGCTGGGGAGAGCTGTGGGGGATCGCCAACCGTACCGACTACGACCTGAGGCAGCATATGGAGCATTCCGGCGAAGACTTTAACTACATCGAGGACGAAAGCGAGGGTGGCGACCGCTACATTCCCTACTGCATCGAGCCCAGCCTGGGGGCCGACCGGGTCACCCTGGCCTTCCTGACCGACGCCTACAGGGAGGAGGACCTGGATAACGGCGACTCCCGTACCGTCCTCCACCTGCACCCCTTTCTCGCCCCGTACAAGGCGGCAATCCTGCCGCTGTCGAAAAAACTGGCCGGGCCGGCCCGGGCGATTTTTACCGACCTCAGCCGTCAGTTTATGGTTGACTACGACGAGGCCGGTTCGATCGGCCGGCGCTACCGTCGCCATGATGAGATCGGCACCCCGCTGGCCATAACCTACGATTTTCAGTCCGGGGAGGACGGATGCGTGACGGTTCGCGACCGCGACACCATGGCCCAGCAACGGGTTGCCATCGGCGACTTGTCCGGCTACATCGCCGAAAAAGTAGCCTACTAAGCGTGAAACGGCAAGGGTTGGGCAGCAGACGGCAGCTGACATCCGTCCTCACCTCCCCGTTCCGGCAGCTGGCCGACAGCAGCTCGCTGTCGGGCAAACTGCTGCTGGTCGCCCTGCTCGCCGCCCTGGCCTGGGCCAATACTCCGTGGCGGGACGGCTATCATTCCTTCTGGCAGCACACCCAGCTCGGATTTGTTGCCGGCAGCCGGGTGATAAGCCTCAGCCTGCTGTACTGGCTGAACGACGGCCTGATGGCGGTATTCTTTTTCCTGGTCGGACTGGAAGTCAAACGGGAACTGCTGGCCGGCGAGCTCTCCCGCCCCGGCCGGGCGGCCCTGCCGGTGGCGGCGGCAGCAGGGGGAATGGCTGTCCCGGCGATCATCTTTCTGCTGTTGCAGGCCCCTGGCGGCGGCCAGATCCGGGGCTGGGCCATTCCCACCGCCACCGATATCGCCTTTGCCCTCGGCATCCTCAACCTGACGGGCCGGCGGGCCCCGACCAGCCTCAAGGTTTTCCTGACCGCCCTGGCCATTGTCGACGACATCGGGGCAGTCATCCTGATCAGCCTGTTTTACTCTGAACCGCCGCTGGTGGTCGCCCTGCTCGCCGCCGCCGCCGTCCTGACGGCAATGCTGGCCCTCAACGCCGCCGGGGTAAGGGCGATCTGGCTGTATGTGCTGCTGTCCCTGGCTGTGTGGCTGTGCTTCCTTTTCTCGGGGGTGCATGCCACCGTGGCTGGGGTGCTGGCCGCTCTGACCATCCCGGTCCGGCCCGGCCTCGGCCGCCGCGATGTGGCTGCCACCAGTCTGCGCCTGGCCGGCCAGCTGGGCGATTACGCAGGTTCCGACCTGCCCACCCTCGGCGACAGGAACTACCAGCGCACCCTGGAGAAGCTGGCCCGCCTGTCCCGGGCCGGTATAACCCCGCTGCAACAGCTTGAGCGGCGGCTGCACCCGTTCGTTGCCTACTTCGTGTTGCCGCTGTTCGCCCTGGCCAACGGCGGCATAGCCATCGACCGGCAAGCCTGGGCGGACCTGGTGAGTCCGCTGGGACTGGGGATAATTGCCGGGCTGGTGATCGGCAAGCCCCTGGGCATAGCCGCCGCATGCTGCGGACTGGAACGGCTGGGCCTGGTCAGCCGCCCGGCCGATCTCAGCCGTCGCCAGCTGGTGGCCGGCGGCTGTTTCGCCGGCATCGGCTTTACCATGTCGATCTTTATCGCCAGCCTGGCCTTCAACGATCCCCTGCCACTGGCCCAGGCCAAACTGGCGGTGCTGACCGCGTCGTTCATCGCCTCGCTGCTGGGCGGGGCGCTGCTGCTCAAAACCGGCCGGGCGGCGGCAGCGTCGCCGCCCGGCCGGCCAAAGGAAAAAACCACCAAAAATAAAGAGACCCGCTAACGGGTCTCTTTGTCTGTTTTTCCGGCCGGCCAGTTGCCACCAAAGGCGGCGAAACAATACAACCGGCGATCACGATCAGTACTTGCCCCGGTGTTCGCCGCCGCCGACTATGGCCACCCCGCCGCTGGTCCCAATCCTGGTGGCCCCGGCCTCGATCATCGCCATGGCCTGTTCGCGGTTGCGCACTCCGCCGGACGCCTTGATCCCCATTTCTCCCACCATCGACTTGAACAGCCTGATGTCCTCCACCGTCGCCCCGCCGGTGGAAAAACCGGTCGAAGTTTTGATGAAGTCGGCCCCAGCATCAACTACTGCCTGAATGACCTGTCGTTTTTCCACCTCGTTGAGCAGGCAGGTTTCAATGATCACCTTGATCAGCTTGCCTCTGGCATGAACGGCCTCCACCACCGCCTTGATGTCATCGCGGACAAAGTCGAACTGCCCGGATTTGGCTGCGCCGATGTTGATAACCATGTCGATCTCGTCGGCGCCGTTGGCAATGGCATCCTCGGCCTCAAACACCTTGACGGCCGTGGTATTGGCCCCGAGCGGGAAGCCTATGACCGTGCAGGTCCTTACCCCACTGCCAGCCAGCCGGTGGGCAGCCAGCTTCACATAGCAGGGGTTGACACATACCGAAGCAAACCTGTGCTCGGCCGCCTCCTGGCAAAGCCTGATAATGTCCTCGTGGCTGGTGTCAGCCTTTAAGACGGTGTGATCGATGTAACTGGCTAAATTCACGATAAACCTCCTTTTACCGGCGGCAACCGCCGCTGTTGTCCATACTTCCTTCCCATTGTAGAACCGGGCAAAAATCCTGTCAAGAAAATTTGTCCGGCCGGGCGACAGGAATATGCCGGCCGGCGGAGAACTTGATCCGACGATGTTTACCCCATCAGTATCCAAGGAGGCTAACACGATGAAGAATCAGACAATGCCGGAGCAGGGCCTGCCCAAGGGGATCAAGTTTTTATCCGGAACCGAAATGTGGGAGCGTTTCAGCTACTACGGGATCATGTCGATCCTGATCCTCTATCTCAGCAAATCGCTGGGCCTGTCCGACGACCGGTCGGGGATTATCGTCGGCACCTACATCGCCTTTACCTGGATGTCGCCGGTGCTGGGCGGATGGCTGGCCGACAATTTTCTAGGACAGGTCAACGCCATCCGCGTCGGTGGCATCGGCATCTTCCTCGGCAACCTGATCCTGGCCCTCGGCATTGGCGGCCTGAACGGCTTTTTTGTCGGGCTGTCAGTGATCATCCTCGGCACCGGACTGCTAAAATCTTCCATTTCGATTATCATCGGTCAAATGTTTGACGACGGCGATCCCCGCATCGACCGAGCCTACACCATTTTTTACATGTTCATCAACATCGGTGCAACTATGTCGGCCGCCATCAGCCAGATTGCCGAAAGCACCGGCGACTGGCGGCTGGGCTTTGCCCTCTCCACCGTGGGCATGCTGCTCGGTCTGTTCATTTTCTACCTGGGACGGCGCTACTACAGGATGTATCCGCGGGTCCAGAGCAAACCGGCCCTGACCCGGACCACATTCGGCATCAGCAACCGGCTCCTGATCGCCGTCGGCCTGCTGGTGGCCGTGCCGGTACTGCTGCTGTTTTTCCTGCAGCCACAGGTTACCAACATGTTTATGTTGCTGGTAAGCATCGTGGTAATCGCCAAGATCGTCTGGCACTGGACCCAGTACAAACCCCGCCGGGAAAAGCTGGGAATCATCGCGATTCTGATCTACGTGGTGTTCCAGATTTTCTACTTCTCCCTCTACCAGCAGGTTAACGATTCGATTATCCTGTTCATGGACCGGGTGGTTGACCTGACCATTCTCGGCTTCACCATCTCCTCCGGCACCGCCAGTCTGCTTTTCAACAGCGTGTTCATCATCATCATGGCCCCGCTGCTGGCAGCTCTCTACGCCTGGCTGGGCCAGCGCAACCGGGAGCCGTCCACCCCGGTCAAGTTCTTCCTGTCGATCTCGGTAATGGCGGTGTGTTTCCTGATCTTCGCCCTGGAGGCCCGGTCCTCGGCCGCCAGCGGGGCGATGGCCTCGGTCTGGGTGACGATTGTCGGATTCATCGTATTCAGCATTTCCGAAGTTCTGAGC
>JAOAFP010000006.1:21014-28778 GCA_026416215.1 Negativicutes bacterium
GGCCCGATCAGCCTGTCACTCATTGCCCAGCTGTCGCCGAAAAAAATTGCCGGATTTATGATGGGGGCGAATTTCTTCGCCATGGCAGCCGGCGGCTACGTGTCCGGCCTGCTGACCTCCTACTTCGGCGCCGCTGATCCGGAGACCACCTCCCTGGCCGAGTTTGCCGCCTCGTACTATCAGCAGTTCCTGATCTGCTGCGCCGGCATGGCGGTCATCGCCCTGATCTATCTGTTCACCGTGCCGTATCTGAAAAAGGCCCACCAGATCGCCGCCACCGACCAGGCCGAATAACCGGCAGTCTTTTGCCTGTCAGCCCGGTTCAGCAGAAAAAAAGACCACGGGGAATCCCGCGGTCTTTTTGTTTGTTATTTACGGTTACAGTCCTGCCGGCCGGTCTCCGATCCCCCGGTTACCGGTCCCTGACCACCCCGCCCTCAGCTGGCCGGCCGCTGGTAGAAGAACGGCAGATAGTTGCTGTAGCCCAGCTCGCGGGCGTTGAGGATGGCCTCCGTCCCACCGACAAACAGGAATCCGCCCGGCCGCAGCGACTCAAAGAAGCGGCGGTACAGCTCGTTTTTGGCCTCTTCGGTGAAATAGATGACCACATTGCGGCAGACGATCAGGTCAAAGTTGCTGTCGAACCGGTCGCGCAGCATGTTGTGAAATCTGAAATCCACCCGCTGGCGGATGTCGGGGTTGACCTGGAACCGGCCGTCGGCCAGCTTGGTGAAGTATTTTTTCAGATCAGCCGGGGAGACATTTTTCAGCTCGCCTTCGACGTAAATTCCCTGCCGGGCATTGGCCAGCATGTTGTTGTCGATGTCGGTGGCGAGAATTTTGTGTTTGACCCCCGGGGTAAGCTGGTCGAGCATAATGGCCATGGTGTAGGGCTCAGCCCCGGTCGAACAGCCGGCGCTCCAGATATTCAGCCGGCTATTCTTCTTCAGCAGCTCGGGAAAGATTTTTACCTTCAGATCCTCAAATTTGTTGGGGGTCCGGAAAAATTCGGTTACGTTGATGGTCAGAAAGTCGATGAATTCCCGGTAAAGGGCCTCATCCCTGACGATTAACCCGTAAAAATCCATATATTTGCTGCAGCCGCGCCGATTCATGAAATTGGTTATCCGTCGCTGCATCTGTGCCGGTTTGTAGGCATTCAGGTCAATATTGGACTTTTTATGAAATACATCTTTGAATTGCTGCCAGTCCTGGTCTGGGTTAAATGTCATCACCAAGCTCCTCCTTCGCCACACCCGACCCCGGCCCGGTCTCCGGCCGCCGTTTGCCGCCGCCGTCCGCCCACGGTCGGTCAGGAACAATTTCCAGAGTTGTATTATATATTTTTCTTCACCATCTGCCAATAATCCTGCCGTTGCAGCCGTACGGCCGCAACGGCAGGATTACTGGCGGTCACGGCGAATAAACTCTGCGTAAAGGCCGGGTGACGGCACCCGGACCGAATACAGGCAAAGGAGAAAACCCGATGAAAAGATTGCTTGTCTTTCTTGCCCTGGTTGTGCTGTCCGCACTGCCGGCCATCCCGGCCCTGGCTGGCAGTCAGGACTTCTCCCTGACCAACGCCACCGGCTACAGCCTGGTCGATTTGCGGGTTTCACCGGCCGGCACCGACAGCTGGGGCGACAACGTCCTCACCAGTCCGCTGAGTGACGGTGATACCGCCGTGATAACCTTCGACGGCTACGACCCGTCCGTTGACTCCTGGGATATTATGGCCACTGCCGACACCGGCGACAGTGTGGCCTGGTACGGACTCGACCTCGGCGCAATTTACAGCATTACCCTGAACGCCGACGGTACGGCCGAGCTAAAGTAATTGCCGGCGGGAGCGGCGTTCCCCGGCCGAAAAAAAGCCTGCCGTCGTCGGTACGCCGGCAGGCCCGGTTTTTGGCAGGGGCAGTAGGACTCGAACCCACAACCAACGGTTTTGGAGACCGCTACTCTACCAGTTGAGCTATACCCCTATCAGCCATTCCAGATGGCGACCCTGAAGGGATTTGAACCCTCGATCTCCGCCGTGACAGGGCGGCATGTTGAACCGCTACACCACAGGGCCGCTACGGCATTATTCTAACACGTTCGGCAATTTTGTTCAAGCGGTGGTAACAGTCCGATGGTTTCTACGGTCAAAACCGGCCCCGGCCGGTACCACTGGCAGGCAGCCGACGAGCATCTGGCCGCCGCCGACCCGGTAATGGCTGGTCTGATCAGCCGGTTTGCCCCCTGCACCCTCAACAGCCGCCACGACCCGTTCGCCCTGCTCTGCCAGGCAGTCATTGCCCAGCAGCTGTCTTCCCGTGCCGCCATGACCATTTACCGGCGGTTCTGCGACAGCCTGGGCGGGCGGCCGACCGCCGGCCGTCTGGCGGAAACTGCCGATGACAGCCTGCGGGCAATCGGCCTGTCGCGGCAAAAAATCGCCTGCCTTCGCGACCTGGCCCGCCAGACCCTGTCCGGCTATCTCCGGTTCGCCGATTACCGGCAGATGCCCCCCGGCGAAGTTATCGCCAGTCTCACCGCCGTCAGGGGCATTGGCCTCTGGACCGCCCAGATGTTTCTGATGTTCGCCATCAATCACCCCGACGTACTACCAGGCAACGACCTCGGTATAATCAAGGCGGTACAGCAGCATTACCGGCTGGCGGACCGGCCGGACCGGCAGCGGCTGGAAGCCATTGCCGATGTCTGGCGACCGTACCGCACTATCGCCTGCTGGTACCTGTGGCGGAGTACCGATGACCTGTCCTCATCTTGGTAAGTGATCGTCCGGTTTCAGCCGCCGGCTGATTTCCCGGGCCAGATAGACCCCGGCCATGGCCGTGACCAGCTGCGGCCAGCTCATCGCCAGCATCAACCCCCTAACCACCGGTAACGGCAGGGCAAACCGCAGGACCAGCTGATAGAAAGCCAGATAAACCAGTACGGTTTTTGCCACCGCCGCCAGGCTGCCCGCCCTCAGCCAGCTAAAGTTGCGGCAGAGGTGAAATACCCCGATGTACACAGCGTTGCCGGCCGCCACCGGCAAAATGAAAACCACCAGCGGCAGCAACCCCTGCCAGAACGCCACTAGCGGCGCCACCGCCCCGATCAGCAGGGCGGCCTGCCATCCCGCCTGCAGATAAGCAGTGATCAGACAGGTGTTGACCAGACTGCCGATCAGCAGGGTGGAAAAAATTGGCGGTACCGGCAGTACCAGCCGCAACGACTGACAAACCACCGTCAGGGCCAGCAGCAGGGCGGCCCGGGTTATTCGCCGATTCACAGAAATCCCCCTTCATGAGCGTTGATTTGGCAGGAATTTCCAGCCTGCCACCGTAATACTGCAGAGAGACCGCAGTCTGGATGGCGGGGAGGTGCCAATGGCCGACAACAAGCCTAAAATTGACGTCAAGCTGGCCCGGGACGGGTTGTCGGCCGAACTGGCGATAATCCTGCCCCCGCCGCCTGCCGCCCCCGTTCCCGCTCCCGACGGACCGGCAACCGATGAGCCGGCGGCCGACGAGCCGGTTTTGACCGTCGATTTGGTCAAGGACAAGCTGAAAAGCATGAACATCAAGTTCGGCCTGAACGACGAGGCTGTCGCCCTGGCCATCCTCAACCCCGGCGGCCGGTTTGAGGTTGCCCGCGGCGTCCCGCCGGTCAACGGCACTGACGCCAGGATAAAATACTACTTTAACCTTGACGAGCGGAACCGTCCCCGGCAAAATCCCGACGGCAGCGTGGACTTCAAGCATATAACCCCGTTTATCATCAAACACGAAGGCGACGTGCTGGCCGAAAAAATCCCCGCCACCGCCGGCATCCCCGGTACCAACATTTTCGGCAACCCCATCCCGGCTAGGAACGGCAGGGACGTCAGGCTGCCGCAGGGCAAAGGGACGCATATCGTCGATCTGACCCTGGTGGCCGACTTTACCGGCCAGGTGGAGATCATCAACGGCAAGGTCACCATGCTGCCGGTACTGGAAATCAACGGCGATGTCGACACCGCCACCGGCAACATCGACTACGACGGCACAGTTATCGTCCACGGCAGCATCCAGACCGGCTACATCGTCAACGCCACCGCCAACATCGACGTGGAAGGGTCGATGACCGGCAGCGCGATCGCCGGCCAGGATCTCCGGGTCAACCTGGGTATCAACGGCACGGTTTCCGGCCGGATTGAAGCCCGTCAGGACATCATCACCCGCTTTATTGACAACGCAGTGGTGCGGGCCGGCGGCAACATCGTGGTCTACGACTTCATCCTTCACAGCCACTGCACGGCCCAGGGCAGTATAACCTGCCGGGACGGCCGCGGTCAAATCGCCGGCGGGAAAACTGTGGCCGGCAGCGAGATCGTGGCCAATGTCCTCGGGGCGCCGGCCGCCTCCCACACCGAGATCCAGGTGGGAATCGATCCCGACCTGCGGGAGGAATATCACCGGCTGCAAAAGGAGCTGGCCAGCCTGAACAAGGATCTGGACAACGCCCACAAGGTTCTCGATCTGTTCAGACTGCGCGACCCGCAGACCCTGCCGCCCGACAAGCAGCAGCTGGTGCTGCGGATGACCAAGCTCCAGTTTCAGATGTCGGCCCAGAAAAAGCAGATGGAAGAACGGCTGGCTGAGCTGGAGAAAATGTTCGCCAGCGTTCAGCACGGCAAAATCAAGGCTCTGCACACCTGTCACTCCGGAGTTAAGTTGATTATCGGCAACTGCAGCCGCCAGGTCACCGCCCCGATCGCCGCGTCGGCCTTCGTGGTCGAACAGGGGGAAATCCGGGTGGCACCGCTGTAATCCCGCCGGCCGGACTTTGGTTGTCCCCAATCGCCCCATGGATTATAATTAGGCTGGCGGCAGGGGCGGTACGCGCCCCGGAGTTGCCTGAGCAAAATTCACAGGAGGTCATTATGCTAGCCACACCAACTCCCCATATCAAGGCCGTTCCCGGCGACATCGCCGAGACCGTCCTTCTGCCCGGCGATCCGCTGCGGGCCCGCCTGGTCGCCCAGGAAATGTTCACTGACGCCCGCCAATACAACGAGGTCCGCGGCATTCTGGGCTACACCGGTTACTACAAGGGCAAGCGGGTTTCGGTCCAGGGCACCGGTATGGGAATCCCGTCAATATCGATCTACGTCAACGAACTGATTCAGGGCTACGGCTGCAGGAAACTGATCCGGGTCGGCACCTGCGGCTCACTGTCGGCGGAGGTCAGGCTGCGGGAAGTGGTACTGGCCCAGGCAGCCTGTACTGATTCCAGTTTCAACCGCATCCGTTTCCACCACCACATAGATTTCGCCCCGATTGCCGACTTCGAACTGTTGCTGTCAGCCTACAACGTGGCCAACAGGATGGGCTTGCCGGTGAGGGTGGGCAACATCCTCTCCACTGACACCTTCTATGCTGAAAGCCATATCGACACCGAACAGTGGCACCGCTACGGAATTATTGCCGTGGAAATGGAGGCTGCCGCCCTCTACACCCTGGCCGCCAAATTTGGCTGCCAGGCCCTGTGCGTGCTGACGGTCAGCGACATTATCCCCACTCACGAAGCTACCTCGGCCGACGAGCGGCAGAACAATTTCCTGAAGATGGCTGAGATTGCCCTGGAAGCTGCCCTGTAAAAGGTGGACGACGGCTTCACCCGGTTTATCGGCGAATACGGCTACCTGGCCGTATTCGCCCTTATGACCCTGGAAGGCTTGTGCGTTCCGGTGTTTGCCGAGCTGGTGCTGGGCTTCGCCGGATTTCTTGTTTTTAGCAACCACCTTCAGCTGATCCCCACCATCGTTTCAGCCGCCGCCGGCAGCCTGCTGGGCTCCAATCTTATATACTGGCTGATGCGCCGAGGCGGCCGCCGGCTGTTGCTGCGCTGGAGCGGATACCTGCGGCTAAGCCCCCGGCGGATCGATAGCTGGTCGGCCTGGCTCGACCGCTACGGCGCCTGGATCATCATCCCCTGGCGCCAGCTGCCGGTGGTGCGGACCAAGATCAGTATTGTCGCCGGACTGCTGGATATGCCCTACCGCCATTTCCTGCCGCCGACTGCCGTGGGTATTGCTGTCTGGTGCAGCATCGGCACGCTGGCCGGCTACCACCTCGGCAACAACTGGCGGCAGTTTATCGATTTTTTTGTCACTTTCGGCCACTACCTGATGGCTGCCGGCACAGCAGCCGCCGCAGCCGGCCTGCTGTACTGGCACCGCCGGCGCCAACGGCGGTAATCACCCCCCGCAGCTGGCCGTTCCGGAAACGACCGGCCTTCCGACCGCCAAAACATCAAAGCGTCAGAACACAAAGAGCCGGCTGCCCGCCGAACGACGGGCAGCCGGCTCTTGCCATTGTCAGCCTGCTGCAAACGTTCCGGTTCCGGGCGCGGTACTTCCGCCCGCCCCCCGGCCGGTCAGCGCTGGTGATGCCTCTGCGGGGTGTAGTGGGTGTGCAGGTAATGGTGCGATTTCTCGCCCAGCGGCTCACCCAGCCAGGTGTTGTACAGCTCCCAGATCGCCGGGTTCTGGTGGGATTTGCGCAACGGCAGATTTGCGTCCACCCGGTAGATTCCCTCGATTCTCTTTCTGCGGGTTTCAGCATTGGTGGGAGTGGGCTGGCCACCGCCGCCGATGCAGCCGCCGGGGCAGGCCATGACTTCGATCAGGTCGTAAGGGGCCTTCCCCTCGCGGATCATTTCCATCACCTTGCGGGCAATCGACAGGGTGTGGACCACTGCCACCCGAACCTGGACCTGGTCTTTGCCCAGCTTGGCGGCAAATTCCGGCTTCAGCTTCAGGGTGTAGGTGTGCTCGCGGATCCCGGCCAGCCCGCGGACGTCAACCATATCCGGGCTGGGCAGTTCCTCACCGGTTACCAGGAAGGCCACCGTCCGCAGTGCCGCTTCCAGCACCCCGCCGGTGGCACCGAAGATCACCCCAGCACCGGTGGTCAGGCCGAACGGCGCGTCGTAATCCTCGTGATCACAGTGCAGGAGGTCGATGCCGGCCTCCTTGATCATCCGGGCAATTTCACGGGTGGTCAGGACAATATCCACGTCCTGGCCGTACGGGCCTGACAGCTGTGGCCGCCGGCACTCGTCCTTCTTGGCCGTGCAGGGCATAATCGATACCGATACGATGTTTTTCGGGTCGATACCGGTCTTTTCCGCGTAGTAAGTTTTGGACAGGGTGCCGAACATGGCTTGGGGCGACTTGGCCGATGACAGGTGGTCGAGCAGGTCGGGGAACTGGCTCTCGGCAAAATTGACCCAGCCCGGCGAACAGGATGTGATCATCGGCATCTTGCCTTTTCCTTCGGTAAACCGTTTGATGAACTCGCTTCCTTCCTCGATGATGGTCAGATCGGCGGTGAAATCGGTGTCAAACACTTTGTCGAAGCCTAGCTTGCGCAGGGCGGATACCATCTGGCCGGTGACGATCGACCCCGGTTCGAGACCAAACTCCTCGCCCAGACACACTCTCACGGCCGGGGCGGTCTGAACCACCACGTGCTTGTCCGGATCGGCCAGAGCCTTCCAGACCAGCCTGGTGTCATCGCGGTCAACAATCGCCCCGGTCGGACAGACCGACGAACACTGTCCGCAGTAGGTGCAGTCGGTCTGGTCGAGGCCACGGTCAAAGGCCGAGGTGACCATGGTGTTGAAGCCGCGCTTGGTAAATGCGTAAATGTCCATACCCTGGCGCTCGGAGCAGGCCCGGATGCAGCGGCCGCACAGCACGCACTTGGACTGGTCGCGGATCAGCGA
>JAOAFP010000056.1 GCA_026416215.1 Negativicutes bacterium
GGAGGAGGCCGGTGATTATCCCGATGGCACGGTGATGGCCCCCCTGCAGAAGGGCTACCGGTTGGGAGAACGGGTGTTGCGGCCGGCGATGGTGAAGGTGGCCTGTGGTCAGTGACCGGGCCGGAAAGTGGGTTGCAGTACACTAATGAATTTCAGGAGGCAAAAAAATCATGGCTAAAGTTATAGGAATAGATCTGGGTACGACCAATTCCTGCGTTGCCGTTATCGAGGGCGGTGAGCCGACGATTATCGCAAACGCCGAGGGGTCTCGCCTCACTCCGTCGGTTGTGGGCTTTTCCAAGACTGGCGAACGGCTGGTCGGACAGCTGGCCAAGCGACAGGCCATATCCAATCCGGAACGGACCGTTAGCTCGATCAAACGCCATATGGGCAGCGACTACAAGGTTAAAATAGATGAGAAAGAATACACCCCGCAGGAAATTTCGGCGATGATACTGCAAAAGCTAAAAACCGACGCCGAGGCGTATCTGGGCGAGAAGATAACCAAGGCAGTTATAACCGTGCCGGCCTATTTCACCGATTCGCAGCGGCAGGCCACTAAGGATGCCGGAACGATCGCCGGGCTGGAAGTTCTGAGAATTATCAATGAACCGACTGCAGCGGCACTGGCTTACGGAATCGACAAGGGCGAGGATCATACCATTCTGGTTTTCGACCTCGGGGGAGGCACGTTTGACGTTTCGATCCTCGAACTGGGAGCTGACCAGGTATTTGAGGTAAAGGCTACCAGCGGTAACAATCGACTGGGCGGTGATGATTTTGACGAGCGGATTATCAGGTGGATGATCGGTGAGTTCAAGAAAGAATCCGGCATTGATCTGTCAAGCGACCGGATGGCCATGCAGCGGCTGAAGGAAGCGGCGGAAAAGGCCAAGATTGAGCTGTCGGGAGTGTTGACCACCAACATCAACCTGCCGTTCATAACTGCTGACAGCAGCGGGCCCAAACACCTTGATCTTAACCTGACCAGGGCTAAGTTTGACGAAATAACCGCTGATCTGGTGGAGGCCACTATGGAGCCAACCCGGCGGGCACTGGCTGATGCTGGGATGACAGCCTCAGATATCAACCGGATTGTTCTGGTCGGAGGGTCGACACGCATTCCGGCTGTTCAGGAGGCCATTAAGCGGATCCTGGGCAAGGAACCTCACCGGGGGGTAAATCCCGATGAATGCGTGGCATTAGGGGCAGCCATTCAGGCCGGGGTTCTGGCCGGTGAAGTAAAAGACGTCCTGCTGCTGGACGTAACCCCGCTTTCACTGGGAATAGAGACGCTGGGTGGGGTGACCACCAGGATCATCGAACGCAATACCACGATACCAACCAGAAAAAGTCAGATATTCTCCACCGCTGCCGACAACCAGCCGGCGGTGGACATCCATGTCCTGCAGGGCGAACGGGAGATGGCAGTGCACAATAAGACCCTGGGCAGGTTTGAGCTGGGAGACATACCCCCCGCTCCCCGTGGGGTGCCGAAAATTGAGGTGACGTTCGACATAGACGCCAACGGGATAGTTCATGTATCGGCCAAGGATCTGGGAACCGGCAAGGAACAAAAGATAACCATAACTTCTTCCAGCGGTCTAAGCAAGCAAGACATTGAAAGAATGGTTAAGGAGGCGGAGGCGCACGCCGAAGAGGACCGCAAACAGCGTGAGGCGGTGGATGCCAAAAATCAGGCCGATTCCCTGGTTTACCAGGCCGAGAAGGCACTGAAGGACGCCGGGGACAAATTGGACAGCGCAGTAAAGGAAAAGATTAACACCGGAATCAACGGGCTGAAACAGGCAATTGCCAGTGACGACGTTGCCCGGATTAAGGCCGAAACCGAGGCACTGGCAACCACCCTTCACGAGCTGTCGGCATCAATTTACCGTGACAGTGGTCAGGCGGCGAGCGGACAGGGAGCGGAAGCAGCCGGTGGCAAGCAGGGCGACGATGTGGTTGATGCCGAATACAATGTTGTTGACGACGACAAAAAATAATCGTTGACCACTATGGCGTCGAAAAGGGATTACTACGAAATCCTCGGCGTATCGCGGTCGGCCAGTGACGAGGAGATCAAGAAGGCTTTCCGCAAACTGGCCCGCAAATACCATCCGGATGTAAACAAGGACAACCGGAAGGAAGCCGAGGAAAAATTCAAGGAAATTAACGAGGCCTACGAAGTGCTGTCCGACCGCCAGCGACGCAGCCGCTACGATCAGTTTGGCCATGCGGCGTTTGACGGTGCGGCTGGCGGCGGCTTTGATACCGGTGGCTTTTCCGACATTTTTGACATGTTTTTTGGTGGATTTGGCGGATTCAGCAGCCGTGGCGGCGGTGGGCGGCCTGGTCCCGAACGGGGTGGTGATATCCGCTATAATCTGGAAATCGAGTTTGAGCAGGCGGCATTCGGGGCTGAGATCGAGATTGAAATCCCCCGCAGTGAGGAGTGTACAGCCTGTGCCGGCAGCGGGGCCGCCAGCCGCAGCGATATCGAAACCTGTTCCCAGTGCAATGGCAGCGGCCAGACTCAGGTGGTGCAGAACACTCTGTTCGGCCGGATGGTAAATGTAACCACCTGTTCCCGTTGCAACGGCGAAGGCACGATAATAAGGAAAAACTGCCCCAGGTGCAATGGCCGGGGACGGGTGCGCACCCGGCGGAAGATTAAGGTTAAGATACCGGCGGGGGTGGACAACGGGGCGCGAATCCGGGTGGCCGGCGAAGGTGAAGCCGGGATGAGAGGCGGCCCGGCCGGCGATGTCTACATCTTCCTTTTCGTCAAGGAACACAGGCTGTTCAAACGCGACGGCTACAACCTGCTTATGGAGGTGCCGATCAGCTTCGTGCAGGCCGCTCTGGGAGCGGAAATCGAGATTGCCACCCTGGACGGGCGGGAAACCCTGTTAATCCCCGAAGGCATACAGTCGGGAACGGTGCTGACCCTGAAAAATCGCGGCGTGGCAAAGCTGCGCGGCGGCGGACGGGGGGATCTTCTAATCACGGTCAGGGTGGTAACCCCCCGCAATCTTACCGGTGAGCAGCGGGAACTGCTAAGGCAGTTTGCCAGTATCGGCAGGGAGAATATTAATAGCGAGGAAAAAGGAATTTTCCAGCGGGTGAAAGAATTTCTTGCCTGACAGCCGGCGGGCGGAACACGGGATTGGGGTGGCCGGATCTGCCGGTGGGATGATATTGTCGGTCTCCCCGGCCGGGTGGCCGTGGTCGTTGCGGGCTGGCAGTAACCGGTCAGCCCGGCTGGCGGGGACGGAAAGCGTTGAAAGGGAACAGAGGCTGAATGGTGAGTTTGACGGGCAAGCAGCGGCGGTTTCTGCGGTCAATGGGTGTCGGGCTGGTGCCGGTGACAACAATTGGCCGGGAAGGGTTGCATGGATCGGCGGTGGATGGAGTGGAAAGGGCACTGGCAGCCCGGGAACTGATCAAGGTCAGGGTGTTAAAGGGTTGTCCGCTACCGGCCGGTGTGGTGCTGCCTGACCTGGCCGGGCGGCTGCGGGCAGAACTGGTGCAGATTGTTGGCCGCAACGGCCTGTTGTACCGTCCGGCTGAGCGGGACCCGCAGATCGGGCTGCCGGTTTAGGCGATCGGTCGGATGAGGTTACGCAGGTCAGTTTGGTTTAGGCAGATTAAGATAGCTTACAAGCGGCGCAGTTTCTGGCAGGGGCTGCGCCTGTTCGTGCTGGTGGTGATTCTGCTCTCGTTGCTGCTGATTGTCGGTGAACAGTTGGCATGGATTTTTGGTCACTGGCTGGTGAGCGGATGACTGCCGGAAATTACGGTATACTGGGCGGGGCGTTTGACCCTGTTCACAACGGTCATCTGTTTATAGCCGACTACGCATGTCGTGCGGTACAACTGGAAAAGGTCATCTTCGTACCTACTCTCTGTCCACCACATCGATCGCCGGCCGTCGCCCCGTTTGAACACCGCTGCCGGATGGTGGAATTGGCTACGGCCGGCGATCGGCGATTTGAGGCAAGTGATGCCGAACAACACCTTCCTGTACCGTCATTCAGTCTGAATACCGTCAACTATATCGGTGGCCGGCTGCCGGCCGGCAATCCGGTTCTTATCATCGGTTACGACAACTTTTTACAGTTGCCAACCTGGCACCGTGTTGAAGAATTACTGGTCGTCTGCCGGGTTATAGTGCTGAAACGGACGGTGGCCGGGGCAGGGGGAGAGGGGGCGGTCTGGCAGAAATTACCGCTTTACGCCCGGCAGCGGATCGAGATTCTACCGTCCCCCCGCCTCGACATATCATCCTCACTGATCCGTCGCTGGCTGTCCGGCAGCGGGACTGATGTGCGCCCTCTCTTGCCGCCGCCGGTCTGGCACTACATAAGGAGCAACGGCTTATATGACCAGTGATAATCAGGTTCAGAACGAGTTTCTGGAACGGGTCAAGGACCGGGTCAAAGAACGGCTTTCCTGGCCGCGGTTCCGTCATTCGCTGGGGGTGCTGGTGTTTGCCGTCCGGCTGGCTGACAGATGGGGCGCTGATCGCAACAAGGCAATGCTGGCGGCAATGGTTCATGATTATGCCCGGGAACTGGGCAGGGAAAAGCTGATTAGTATTGCCGGGCGGCTGCGAATTCACCTTGATAAATGGGAAAGACAGTCGGCGGGGCTGATGCACGCCAGAGTGGGAGCGGCCCTGGTCAGGGAAGAACTGGCTATCGAAGATCAGGAAATTTTGTCGGCGGTGGCCCGACACACCACCGGTTCGCCCAATATGAGCCTGCTGGATAAGGTTATATTTTTGGCTGACAGTCTCGAGCCGGGCCGCGAGTTCGACGGGGTGGACCGGCTGAGGCAGCTGGCCGAGCGGGATATAGACAAGGCCACGCTTTTTACCCTCGATCGTTCCATAGCCTACGTTCTGGAGAAGAAAGGCGAGTTTTTGCATCCGGCCACCGTGGCGGCCCGTAATTATCTGCTCGAGCAGCTGCGGCTGGAATTTCTGCGCCAGACAAAGGCGGCGAGAAAGGGGCGGAAAACCGGTGGCTAAACGGCGCAGGCGGATCAGGTGGGGGTGTCTGCTGATACTGGTATTCCTGACCGGCGGCATTGCCGGGGGGGCGGTATGGATACTGGCTGACAACTGGAGATATCTGACCGGGGTGGTGAGCGGGTCTGAGTCCGGGTCCGGACAGGTGGTGACGCGCGACCAATCTACCTTGAACGTGCTGGCTGTGGGCCAGGGTGAGATAACTGACGGCCCTTACGATGATGGCAGCGATCGCCAGGCCGATTTTATCGCACTGGCAATGTTTGACCTCAGGCACAACCTAGTCAGGATTATCAACATTCCCCGCAATACCGTGATCGGCAGCGATGGCCCCGAGCGCAGTCTGGGCAGGATTTATGCCAGCTTGGGCATCGAGGGCCTGCAGACGCGGGTGGCCGAGCTACTGGGAGTCGAAACAGGATACTACGTCATTGCCGACTGTCAGGGACTGAGGTCATTTGTCGATGCTATGGGTGGGGTGGAGATATTCGTCGACAACGACATGCGCTACAGCGACCCTGCCGCCGGACTGGAAATCAACCTCGGCCGGGGCTACCGGCGGCTGAACGGCTCTGAGGCCGACAGCTATCTCCGCTACCGGTCCGACGGGTTGGGCGACATCGGCAGGGTTCAGCGTCAGAACAAGTTCATCCGCGGCTGGGAGCAGCAGTTTTTCAGCTGGTCGACGTTATGGAGGGCACCAATGATCGTCAGTTCACTTCACCAGTCACTGGTGACCGATCTGGATGACAGGACCATGCTGCGTCTGCTTTACGTGCTCGCTCACTACCGGTCGATGGATTTGCCGGTATATGTTCTGCCCGGGAGGACGATGACAGTGAACCGCTTCAGCTGCTGGCGGGTCGACCGGGAAGCTTCCCGGCAGTGGGCAGCCCAGCTGCTGTAAGCGCGATGTTGACTGACGGAGAAATAGCCTGGCTGATGACTGCCGTACAGCGGCTGCTGCGCGGTGACTACCGGGCGGTAAGTGAGCTCAGCGGCGGGCCGACAAGCGGCGCAGTCGGCAATCTGGCCGAAATGGTTGCCCTGCTGGCGGTGAAACTGGAAGCTAGGGAATACGAGCTGCAGGAAGCACTGGCCGAACTGACCAGGGTCAACGGACGGTTGAGCGAGGAATTGTCCGACAGGGAACAGCGTCTGCAGGAAGCTATAACCAGGGTACGTCACAGCGAACGCCTGGCCATAATAGGTAAGCTGGCAGCGGGAGTGGCTCATGAGATAAGCACGCCGTTGGCGGCGATTCTGGCTACGACCGGCGATTTGCTGGCCAACCGCCAACAGCTGGCGGAAAAACTGACTGACATCTGCCGCGATGTCACCAGGGAAGGGCAGGAGCTGTTTGTGAGCGAAATGGCCGATATTTTATCCCATGAAAAAACCCGGCTGACCTTGGACGAGGAGGAGGGCCGCCGGTGGGAAATTGAGAATTGCCTGTACGGTATGGGGGTGCCGGGGCCGCAGGTTCCCATCTACGCTGGCGTCTGGTCGCGACTGGGGAGAACCGTGCAGGAAATTAAAGACCGCCAGCTGCAGATCACAGCCGGAGAGCTGCTTAGGCCGGTAGAAGTGGTCAGCGAGTTGCTGAACTGGTATGACGGGGTGCGTGATGTTGCCGCGGCGGCCAGGCAAATCGAGGCGATAGTAAGATCGCTGCGTGGCTACTGTCAACTGGTGGCTGGCCGGACCAAACCGGTCAATCTGGTTGACACCCTGGGAGCGGCAGTCAAAATGGTGCGGCAACTTAGAGAAAAGCGGTGCCGGATCAGGGTGGACTGTGACCGGCGGCTGGCGGTGGTCGGGCATAGGGAACTACTGGTGCAGGTCTGGCTAAATCTGCTGGTAAACGCTGTGCAGGCCACGGCTGACGGCGGCGAAATACGGGTGAAGTGCCGGCGGGATGACGGACAGATATTGCTGAGGTTTATCGATAATGGGGCTGGTATCGACCCGGCGATAGCCGGGCAGGTATTCGAACCGTTTTTCACCACCAGGGATGGCGGGCAGGGATGTGGTCTGGGACTGGACTTCTGCCGGCAGATCGTGCTGGCCCACAGTGGCACTATAGATTTCACCTCAAGACCCGGACACACGGAATTCCGGGTCAGATTGCCGGTCGGGCAACAACCTGGGGAGCAGGAAGAGATATGAAGGAAATCCTTAAAATTATCGTGGCGGCGGGACAGGAAAAAAAGGCTGGCGGGCTGGCAATACTGGACATGAGGCAACTGACAACCGTGACCGATTATTTTGTGCTGTTCAGCGTCAGCAGTACCACCCAGGCCCAGGCGGTTGCCGATCACATAACCGAGCGGCTGCGGGCAGCCGGCTGGGCGGTTTTGCGCCGGGAGGGGGAACGCCAGTCACGCTGGCTGCTGCTTGATTGCGACAGCGCGGTGGTCCACATTTTTGTGGGGGAGGAGCGCGATTTTTACGGCCTGGAGCGGATTTGGGGCGATGCGCCGCGGCTGTCCGGGCAGTGAAGGACAGGTCCTTGTTGCGAGGACAAATAAAATATGGTATAATCCCTGTTTAACAGACAAGGAGTGACAGAGGGGTCGAACTTATGGCAGGCCATTCGAAATGGGCCAACATCAAACACCGTAAAAGCAGACAGGATGAGGTGCGGGGCAAAATTGCCACCCGACTGAGCCGGGAAATAATCGTGGCTGTCAGGCAGGGCGGGGCTGATCCGGCTCTGAATATGAAACTTAAGCTGGCGCTGACCAGGGCACGGGAGAACAATATCCCTAAGGACAATATCGAGCGGGCGATTCAGCGGGGGCTGGGCAACACTGAAGGAGCAAGCTACGAGGAAATGACTTACGAGGGCTATGGTCCGGGCGGCACAGCCATACTAATTGATGTGCTCACTGACAACCGCAACCGCACAGCGGCCGATATCCGTCATCTGTTGAACAAGCATGGGGGAAACATGGGGGAAACCGGCTGCGTTAGCTGGCAGTTCCGGCGTTGCGGCCAGTTTGTTATTGAAAACCTGCCGGCTGAACGCCGGGACGATCTAATGCTGGCAGTGATTGAGGCCGGGGCTGAGGACTTCCGGGTTGACGACGGCTCGGTGGAAATCATCACCGCCGCATCTGACTTTGGCGCGGTGCAGTCGGTGCTGGAAAAGGAACAGGTGCAGGTGGTGTCATCCCGTCTGACCATGCTGCCGACCACTGAAATTGAGTTGAGGGGCGATGCGGCGGAGAAAATGATCAGGCTGTTGGAGCTGTTGGAGGAGCACGACGACGTGCGGGATGTGTTCACTAACTTTGTCTGGACGGATGACTGAGATTGGTGGTTCTGGGCGTTGACCCCGGCCTGGCTCGCTGCGGGTTTGGTCTGGTGAAAGATGAACCGGGCAGCAGGCTGACAGCAGTCAGGTATGGGACAATTGAGACCAGTAGCCGGCTGGACGACAGTAGTCGTCTGGCGGTATTGTACAACCAGCTGACCGGGATTATAGACAGCTTTACCCCGCAACTGGTGGCGGTGGAAAAGCTGTTTTTTAACAAGAATACCCGGACGGCCATTTCGGTAAGCCAGGCAAGGGGAGTGGTGTTGCTGTGCGCTGCCCTGCGCGGGGTGCCGGTGAGGGAATTCACGCCCCTGCAGGTCAAGCAGGCCCTCACTGGGGAAGGGCGTGCCGACAAGCGACAGGTAGAGTACATGGTGCGGGTACTGTTGTCGATAGCGGTGCCGATCAGCCCGGACGATGCGGCCGATGCACTGGCGGTGGCGATTTGCGCCAGACATTATGTGAACTGGGGATAAGGGAAATGATCGGTTATCTGAGCGGCGAAGTGATTGCAGTGGAATCAGACAGCTGTTTGCTGGTGGTAGGTGGGGTAGGATATCAGGTCCACCTGCCGCAGCGTTATCTGCAGGAGCTGGCTGCC
>JAOAFP010000057.1:0-6906 GCA_026416215.1 Negativicutes bacterium
GTTCATGACCGGCAGCCGGATGCCGGTAGCCGGGTGGTGACAACGGCCATCCAGTATATCGGTGTACCATACCTGTTTGGCGGATTCACCCCAGATGCGTTCGACTGTTCAGGGTTTGTCCAGTATGTGTTTGCCCGGCTAGGGGTCGATTTGCCGCGGACGGCCGACTACCAGTTCGAGTGCGGACTGCCGGTGGCGAAATCAGCTCTCCGCCCCGGCGATGTGGTATTCTTCACTACCTACGAGCCGGGGGCGTCGCACGATGGGATATACGTGGGCGATGGTATGTTCATTGCTGCCACCGTGAGCCGGGGAGTGGCGTATTGCGACCTGAACGATCCGTTTTGGACCGGCTGCTATCTTGGAGCCAGGCGCTATCTTTGAAATAATTTGGTTAGGGAGGTTGTTGCTATGCAGGTGACAATGGTGGGAGACATCCGTAAAGTGGTGATGCCGAACCGTATCGACGTGTACTCGGCTAAGGAGCTGGAGCTGGCCATGTTTAAAGTGATTGGCGGCGGGGCGCAAAAAATCATGTGTGACTTTTCTAACACCGAATATATCTCCAGCGCCGGGCTGAGGGTGTTTTTGTCCTGTCTCAAGCAGATGCAGCGGAACAAGGGGGCGATGGTGCTTTATGGGATGAAGGATACCGTGCGGGAGATTTTTGACATTTCCGGCTTCAGCCAGCTGTTCACTATTGTCAGGGAGATTGATCAGGCCAAGGATGTGTTGGTGGGCAAATGAGCTGATATGAGGAGGGCATAAAACATGAGCCCGAAAACCGATGGCAAAATCGTAACCATTCCCGCCCGAATCACCAACAGTGAAGCTGGTGTCCTTAAACAGGACGTGATGCGGCTGCTCAATGCCGGCGAACGGAAGATAATATTCGACATGTCGGCGACCGACGAAATTAACGGCGATGGGCTGCAGATGCTGGAATATATTGCCAATTATGTGACAAGCGTCAATGGCCAGATTATTCTCTGTTTCACCAACGAGCATATTCTTGCCCAGCTGGCCCGGGAAAACCTCATTTCCTATTTCAAAATTTACGACGTCGATGAAACAGTCAATCTGGTAATTTTGCGGATCTTAAGCGAGTACTACGACTGTTACAGCGATGTCACCAGTATTAATGTCAGCCGTGACGAGAAAAACGTCCACGTCGACATCCGCATGGGATTTCCCTACGACATGCCGCTGGGGGAAGTCTGCGAGCTACTGGATCGGATCAAGTTTTCAATTGTGGAAAGTATAAAAAATGCCAAAGTTGTGATTATCCCCCATGTCACCGTGGCCTGAAGCGGCTTATGTCAAATTGCAGCAGGGAAACGATAAAAATTAGGAACGAGCTGGCCCAGATTGAACGGGTGACCGCCTGGCTGTCGCAGATTGCCCGGTGTCGCGAGTGGGACGACCAGTTTATCTATCACGTTCAGCTATCGGTCGAGGAAATATTGACCAATATTGTCAAGTACGCCTACTCTGATGCCGGTGAACACTTAATTTGGCTGGAAGCGCACTTTAGTGATGACCGTATAGAATTGCTGATTGTAGATGACGGACGGGCGGTGAACCCGTTGCAGCTACCTCCTCCCAACCTAAGTCTGGGGGTGGAGGAGCGTCCGGTCGGCGGGCTCGGGGTTCATATCGTCCGCAGCGTGATGGACACAGTAAGCTATGAACGCAGGGGCCGGTACAACCAGCTGTGGTTAAAGAAGAAGACGGCGACGCAGGCGAAGTAACCGCCTGCGTTTTTCTGTCACAACCGGGGTGGCGGAGGCCAAAGAGATGAAAAAGCTGATCATCAACGCCGACGATTTTGGCGTTTGTCCGGCAGTCAACCAGGCAGTGGTTGACGCCTACTCCCGCGGGGTGTTGACCAGTGCCAGCCTGATGGCCGGCGGGAGGGCCTACCGGCAGGCGGTCGACCTGGCGGTTGCCCACCGGATACCGGTGGGTGTCCACCTGACGCTGTGCGGGGGTGAGCAGCCGGTTGCTGCTGACGTCAGGCAGGTATCGACCCTGGTTGATTGCGAGGGCAGACTGTATCCAGGTTACCGGGAATTCATTCTGGCCTGTGTCCGGGGGCGGATTGACTATCGGCAGGTCCGGCGGGAACTGGCTGCCCAGATTGAGCGGGTCAGCCGGGATGTAGGGCGGATAACTCATCTGGACAGCCATCAGCACCTGCACCTATGGCCGCCGATTGCCACTGTGGTGATCGATCTGGCCAAACAGTACCGGATAACCAAAATGCGGACGGCCTGCGAATTGCCGGACAGCTGGCGGATCTGCCACCAGGCTGGCCTGGGCAGGAAGACGGCCGGTCGCGGGCTGGCCTGGCTGGGACGACGGCTGCAGCGACGGCTGTCAATTGCCGGCATCGGCAGTCCTGAAGCATTTTGCGGTTTTCTGAGTGGCGGCAGGAACAGCGAACAACTATTACTGGGCTATCTGGCAGCCCTGGCTGGCAGTCCGGCCGGCAGTTGCGAGATTATGGTACACCCGGCTACCGACAACCAGGTTATGACGGCCGTTTACAACTGGGGCTACGACTGGCATGGTGAGTATCGCAGTCTGCTGTCGCCGGCAGTTCGACAGTTTATTGACAGCCAGCCGTTTGAACTGGTGGATTATCAGGCTATATAAAATTCATGACAATTTTACCGGCCGGTCATGGGGCAACCGGACTGGCCGGGAGAGGGTTTTTGCCTATGGACGGAAACAGTGCCTCAATACTTAAGATTGACAAACGGCTGGCTTTTTTACTGGCAATGGCCGCTGTCATCCTGTTCAGCAGTCTGGGGGCTGCGCCATTGTTCGACCCGGACGAGCCGGTTTATGCCGAGACCGCCCGAGAGATGCTGGCTGCCGGCGATTGGCTGTCACCGCGAATATATGGCGACTACTGGTACGACAAACCGCCGGCCTATTACTGGGCGGTGATGGTTTGCTTCAGGATGTTTGGTCAGTCGGATTGGGCGGCCAGGCTGCCGTCAGCGGTGGCCGGCACGGTGCTGGTCTGGTTTGTCTACCGGTTTCTGGCCGGGAGAATTGGCCGGCCGGCAGCGTTCAACGCTGCCGCCATGCTGCTTTCGTCGGCGATGTTTTGCTATCTGGGCAAGGCGGCGGTGACCGATATGTGGCTGACCACTGCCATGTCGATGGCGATTTTCTGGTTGTGGGCTGGCCGCTACTGGCTGGCCGGTCTGGCCTCCGGGGTAGCCATATTGGTCAAAGGACCGATTGGCTGGTTTTTGCCGGTGGCAATCTTCGGCCTGTACCTGCTGCTGGCCGAGAGGTCGCGGCTGAGCCGGCTGACGCTGGCCGGCACTGTCCGGTTTACCGCGGTGGCTGTTTTGGTGGCCGCACCCTGGTACATTCTGATGTTTATCAGTCACGGCTGGTCGTTTGTTGACACTTTTATCGGTTTTCACAACATCGTTCGTTTTACCACCCCTGAACACCCCGAGCGGGCTTACTGGTATTTCTATCTGCCGTGGCTATTGCTGGGATTTTCCCCCTGGACGGTGGTGATTTTCACCGGGGCGGCGAAATTTGGCCGCTACTGGAGGATAGGACGGGCCGGCAGCCAGACGGGCCGAATCTGTCTGCTGTCGGCAGTTTGGGCGGCCGTGGTGCTGGTCTTTTTCTCGGTCTGCAAAACCAAGCTGATTTCCTATATTTTTCCTTTATTTGTACCATTGGCGGCAATTGGCGGGGTGCATAGCCGGCATTTCTGGAACGATGATCCCGGGAGCCGGCTGCGGGCGGTTGATGGAACGGGGATACTGCTGGTTTGCGGGGCTGTCGGTTACGCCTTGCTGACAGCTGTCAATTACTACCCTCAGATCAGGACGGGGGCGCTGCTGGCGGCCGGACTGTTCGGCCTTACCGGGGTGACGGCCGCCTTTGCCGTATGGTTCCGGCCCAGGCTGACTGTGCCGCTTACCGTGGCTGGTATTGCCCTGGTCAGTCTGCCGTTGTTCGGGGCAGTGGCCCCCCGGTTGGCGGAGGATTTTTCCTGCCGGCCGGCCGCTGCATGGCTGGCTGACAATGTCCGGGGCGACGATCGGGTGTTGGTCGATAAATTTCTTCGTCCGGGACTGGCCTGGTACAGCCGGATATATGGTCAACCACTCTCCACCCGTCGCCAGCTGGCCGGGTATCTTACGCAAAAATACCGGGAGATACCGACCGGGCAGCGGCAGTTTATCGTCTGGCGGCGGGAATTACTGGACGGCAGTGTCCGCCTGCCTGACGGCTGGCAGCCCGCTTATGCCGACCGGTACGCGGTGATTGTCAGCTGGGAGGGACAATGACTGAGAAACGGTCGAAGCCAACGGTGTCGGCCTGGCTGGTATTTTTGGCCACACTGCTGTTTTACGGACTGTTTACCAGTCAGATACCGATTACCGATCCGGTTGAATCGGTTTATGCCGAGACAGCCAGGGAAATGCTCGATGGTCATAGCTGGCTGTCACCAGTGCTGTTTGCCCGTCCGTGGTATGACAAGCCACCGCTGGTGTACTGGCTGCTGATTGCTGGTTTTACGATCGGCGGGGTGAGCGATACAACCGCACGACTGACAATGGCCGCACTAACGGCGGTCACGGTGACGACCTGCTGGCGGCTGACCGGCCGCTGGCTGAAGGATGCAGTCACCGCCAACTGGACAGCAATCATTCTGGCCACCAGTCTGGCTTTCTGGCTTATCGGCCACCTGATTGTCACCGACATGCTACTGCTGTTGTTCAATATGCTTGCCATGATCACTGTGGCCCGGGAAATGACTGGTGATAACCGCGGCAGCCGGGCATTCCGGCCGTATCTGGCTGCCGGGATATGGCTGGGATTGTCCGTCCTCAGCAAGGGACCGGTCGGGGTTGTCCTGCCGCTGGTCATCATCGGACTTTATGCCGGGCTGTCCGGCCGGCTGGGCCGGCTGTCCGGCCGGCTGGCGGTTATGGCAGCGGTAGCAATGGCGGTGGCAGCTCCGTGGTACATTTACATGTTTTGTCTGCACGGCGACGAATTCATCAGGGTGGGGCTGGGTCTTCACAACTTCACCAGGGCAACGGTGTCCGAACATCCGGATGACAACGTCTGGTACTACTATCTGGTGGTTTTTCCGCTGGGGCTGATGCCCTGGTCGGCCTGCTGGCTGGCATCAATGACCGGTCGCGGAAAATCGCCGGCCGATCGGTTTCTCTGGTTATGGCAGGCGGCGGTCATTCTGTTTTATTCGCTGGTCGCCACCAAGTACCCGACTTATGCTTTTGTCGCCCAGGTGCCGGCTGCAATTGTCACCGCCCGGTTTGTGGCGGGCCGGCTGGCAACAGGCAGTGCTGGTCGTCGGCTGTTGTGGGTGGGAGGCCCTGTTTTTGCCCTGGGGCTTGCTCTGACTGCCGGCAGCTGGTTTGTGGCCGGCAGCCGGCCGGCGGCGGCGGTTGTGGTTTTGATTGCAACCATGGCAGCGGTGGCGGCGGTAGTCGGCCGGCGGCCTGGGTTCAGTCTACCGGCTCTTGTCGGCGGGCTGGTGGTGGTGATGCTCACCACCGTGGTTATTACCGCCCTACCTTACTGTCATTCCCGGTCGCTCAAAAGTGCGGCGGCGGCAGTGGAGGGCTGTCAGCAGACAGGAATCATCGGCGATTACCGAACCTCACTGGTCTTTTACAGCCGTCAGATCGCCTGGTCAGTGCGGGAAAAAATCCCAGTTGCCCGTCACGACCCCTGGGCCGGCAAGTACACTATGCCGGAAACCGGTTGGCAGCAGTTTGTCGGTCTGCCCGGGAGCAAGGCGGTGGTGGTGAGGGAAAATCCGTCCGGCTGGTGGCAGCGGCTGTCGGAAGCCGGCTTTGTCCCGGTGAAGTCGTCGGGAGACTACACGATTTTTTGCCGTGACCACTGATCGGACGGCAGGTTTTGGCCCCGGCCGGGTAGAATATTAGGCAGCGGCAGTTCAATATTAACTGTGGGGTGATTATATGGCAGTGGAGATTAACCGGCGGTACTGCAAGGGGTGTGGGATTTGCGTTGAGCTTTGTCCAAAAAGCGTTCTGGTTCTTGACGAAATTGGCAAATCGACGGTAAAAAATCCCGATGCCTGCATCTACTGCGGCCAGTGTGAGCTGCGTTGCCCGGACTATGCGATTACCGTGGTCAAACCGGTCAAAAAGGAGGAAAAGGCATAATGAAGAGAGCGGTCAGATTGTTGCAGGGCAATCAGGCCTGTGCGATGGGGGCGCTGGCGGCCGGAGTGCGGTTTTTTGCCGGCTATCCGATAACTCCCAGTACCGAGATCGCCGAATACCTGGCGGTGGAACTACCCAGGGTGGGAGGAAAGTTCATCCAGATGGAGGATGAAATTGCCAGTATGGGAGCGGCCTGTGGGGCATCGCTGACCGGGGTTAAGTCATTGACTGCCACCAGTGGACCGGGCTTTTCCCTTAAGCAGGAGCTGATCGGGTATGCCGCCATGGCCGAGATTCCGGTGGTGGTGGTAAATGTTCAGCGGCTGGGTCCGAGTACCGGAAAACCGACGGCACCGGCTCAGGGCGACGTGATGCAGGCCCGGTGGGGAACCCACGGCGACCGGGCGGTGGTTGCCCTGTCTCCCTGGTCGGTGGAGGAGTGTTTCGATGTTACGGTGGCGGCAGTTAATTTTTCCGAGAAACTGCGAACCCCGGTAATTGTGCTAATGGACGAAGTGGTCGGTCACATGCGGGAGGGGGTAAGGCTCAAAAAGCCCGGCGAAATAAAACTGGTCAACCGCAAACTGCCGACCGTCGGTCCGGACGGCTACGAGGCCTACCGGCCGGATGATGACGATGTGCCGGCAATTCCTCCGTTCGGATCCGGCTACCTGTACCACGTGACCGGCCTGTCCCATGG
>JAOAFP010000057.1:6916-8919 GCA_026416215.1 Negativicutes bacterium
CGCCAGCCGGCTGATAACCCGCCTGCACAGCAAAATCGAGCGGGCCCAACGTGAGGTTACCCTTTACGAAGAGTTTTTCACCGATGATGCTGAAATGCTGGTTATTGCCTACGGCGCCACCGCCCGGTCGGCGATAGCGGCGGTTAAGATGGCCCGGCAGCAGGGAGTGAAGGCCGGCCTGTTGCGACTGGTAACCATCTGGCCGTTCCCGGCCAAGGTGGTTGAACGGCTGGGGGCGCGGGCCTACAAGGTTCTGGTGCCGGAACTCAACTACGGTCAGCTGATTTGTGAGGTTGAACGGTATCTGGAGCGGGACAAGTGCGTGGGCATTGACCGGGTGGACGGCGAGGTGTTCAAACCGGCGGAAATTCTAGACACCATAATGCACTGGGCGGGGAGGTAACAGGCAATGAGCGAAAGCGTCGGTAAATTTCTGCGGCAATCGGCCCTGCCGCACATCTGGTGTCCCGGTTGCGGCAACGGAATTATTATGCGTTCGGTGGTCAGGGCCATAGAGAAAATTGGCCTTGACCAGAGAAAGACGGTAATCGTGTCCGGGATTGGCTGTTCGTCCCGTTCCTCCGGCTATATGAATTTTAACACCGTACATACCGCCCACGGCCGGGCCCTGACTTTCGCCACTGGCATAAAGCTGGCCAGACCGGAACTTAATGTGATCGTCATGACTGGCGACGGCGACTGCACGGCAATCGGCGGAAACCATTTCATCCATTCGGCCCGGCGCAACATTGATCTTACCACCGTAATTTTCAACAACGGAATTTACGGCATGACCGGCGGCCAGTATTCGCCCCTTACTCCCTTCTCAGCCAAGGCCACCACCGCTCCCTACGGTAATCTGGAACGCAATTTCGATATTGCTCAGCTGGCGATTGCCGCCGGTGCAACCTACGTTGCCCGCGGTACGGCCTATCACGCCCAGATGCTGGTTGACCTGGTGGTCAAAGCGATCGAGAACAAAGGATTTTCGGTGGTTGACGTAATCTCGCAGTGTCCGGTTTATTACGGGAGGAAGAACAAGATGGGTTCGGCCGGCAAAATGCTGCTCTGGCAGCGGGATCATGCCCTGCCGGTGCAGGCGGCCGACAAACTCGAACCGGAAAAACGCCAGGGCAAGTTTTTGATCGGCGAACTGCACAAAAGTGAAGCACCAGAATATACCGCCGAATACGAAAAACTGATCGAGGCGGCTAAAGGTAAGGGGGACGGACAATGAAAAAGCAGATAACCCTGAGCGGCACCGGTGGACAGGGACTGCTGACGGCTGGGATCATCCTGGCCGAGGCGGCCATATTGGAGGGGCTGAATGCGGTGCAGACCCAGTCCTACGGCCCGGAGGCCCGCGGCGGGGCCAGCAAGTCGGATGTAATCATCAGCGACGGCGAAATTGATTTCCCCAAGGTCCTGGCTGCGGACGTCCTGATGGCGATGAGCCAGGAAGCCTGCGACAAGTACATAAAGCAGCTTGCTCCCAGCGGGATACTGATTATCGATAAGACCCTGGTGCCGTACGTGCCCAAGACCAGGGCCCGGGTTGTGGCGGCCGATGTGACGAAACTGACGAGGGCCAGGTTCGGCACGGCGGTTTACGGCAATATCCTCGCTCTCGGGGTGCTGATCGGAGTGACCGGTCTGCTGCCGGAGGCAACGGTGGCCAAGGCGGTACTGGCCAGGGTACCTAAAGGCACTGAAAAATCCAACACCGATGCCTTCAACTACGGACTGGAACTGGCTGCCGGATCCCAGGGGTGATGTGCCGGCTGATACTGGTTCGCCATGGTGAGACTGAGTGGAATCGTCAGATGCTATTTCAGGGGGCCACCGATACCGATTTATCGGCAAAGGGGCTCAGACAGGCCGAGTTGGTGGGGAGGAGGCTGGCGGCCGAACCGTTTACGGCGGTTTACAACAGCGATTTGAAGCGGGCGGTGCTGACGGCGACAGCCATTGCCGTGAGCAGGGGTCTTACGGTGGTAACCGAT
>JAOAFP010000058.1 GCA_026416215.1 Negativicutes bacterium
TCTCGTGGGCTCGGAGATGTGTATAAGAGACAGCAGCAGCACGGTGACTGGCTGGTGGGACCGCAGACGCTGGTGGTGGCTGACGGCAGGCAGGCGGCGATCATTGAGATCGGGCCGGACGGGAAATACAGCCAGCAAACAGTGAAGGACGGAGTGGCCGGTCACACCGACCACTACCTGCTGCCTGACATGGTTCAGTTTAATCAGCGCAACAATAAGCAAAGCACGGCTCGCTACCAGCTGCTGACAGCCATGCTCGGCCGGTCAGGGCGGTGGACACTGGACGATTTTGCCCAGATCGGACAGTACCAGTCGGACAGGGACGGCACGGCCAGCCTGTTCAGGGTGGGCAACCGGGCCGGCGCTGAACGGACCACAGCCTCGTGGGCGGTCAGCCTGACTCCGGGTAAAATGCCGGAGGTCAGCATTATGATGCTGGATGACCAGCAGAACGAACAAAACTGGTACATAAACACCGGCTACATATTCAGCGGCGACAGCCAGTTTGCCGCCGGCAGTGAACCGCCGCTGACCAACGACGGCAGCCGGTAGGACGGCAATGAAACAGGTCGGGCGGGGATTTTGGCTGCTGCTGGTGCTGTGGCTGCTGGGCTGGGGCACGGCAATGGCGGCGGTGGTAGTGGTGGATGTCCGGGGAGAAATTGATGCCGGTCAGGTGGTGCTGGTCAGGCGGGCGCTGGCTGACGCCGAACGGCAGGAAGCGGCGTTGGTGGTCAATATCGACACCTTTGGTGGGTTGGTGGACGCCGGCACCCAGATTCGCGATCTGCTGATCGGCTACCGGGGTGAAACAGTGTGTTTCGTCAATCACCGGGCCTGGTCGGCCGGGGCGCTGATCGCCATCGCCTGCAAAAAAATCTATATGACTCCCGAGGGCTCGCGGGGAGCGGCCGAGCCGATACCGGCCACCGAAAAGACCATTGCCGCATTGAAAGCCGAGTTTTCCGCCACCGCCCTCAAGACCGGACGCAACCCGCAGGTGGCTGAGGCGATGGTGGATAAGACCATGGGTTATCCCGGGGTGGCGGCACCCGGCCAGATTCTGGCCCTCAATAGCCAGCAGGCCGTGGATGCTGGTTACTCGGTGGCTACGGTCAACGATCTGGATGAGTTGCTGGCGGCCAACGGCTGGGGGCAGAAACAAATAGTCCGCCACCAGCCCGGCTGGGGGGAAAAGGTTAGCGGCTGGCTGGCCGATCCGGCGGTAAAATCGATCCTGGTGGGAATTCTGGTTTTAGCAGTCATGACTGAGATCAAGGCTGCCGGCTGGGGAGCGGCGGCGGTGATCGGCGGACTGGCGGCGTTGCTGCTGTTTGCCGGTCAGTGGCTGAGCGGGGTGGCCGAATGGTGGAACGTGCTCCTGGTCTTGGCCGGGCTGGGGCTGCTGTTGGTGGAGATGTTTGTCGCCAGCCACGGTCTGCTGGGGGCGGCCGGACTGATTCTGATCTTTGCCGGGCTGTTTTTTACCCTGGGAGCGGATCTGGCGGCGGCCAAAGTTATCCTCTACGCTTTGCTTGGGGCGGTGATCGCCTTTCTGCTGATCGTGCGCTGGCTGCCCACCGGCCGGCTGTGGCGGCGGTTGGCCCTTACCGAACAGGAAACCAGCGAACGGGGGTTTGTTGCCAGCGGCGATTACACCGAGTTTGCCGGCGGAACGGCCAGGGTCAGAACAACCCTGCGTCCAGCGGGGACGGTGGAGCTGCCTGATGGCAGCCTGCTGGACGTGGTGTCGGAGGGCAGTTTTATTCCCGTCGGGACGACGGTGAAAATAATCAGGGTTGACGGCGGCCGGGTTGTGGTCAGACCGCTGGACGACCCGGACGGAGGTTGAGGTTTATGTGGGAGTTGCTGTACATAGTGTTCGTCCTGTTCCTGTTTATCATAGGGCTGAGCGTGTTTTTGCACTTTGTGCCGGTTGGTCTGTGGATATCGGCCCTGGCAGCCGGGGTGAACATCAATATCTTCACATTGATCGGCATGAGGCTGCGGCGGGTGCCGCCCTCCAAAATCGTCCTGCCGCTGATCAAGGCCAACAAAGCCGGGCTGCCGCTGGCTGTCAACCAGCTTGAGGCCCACTATCTGGCCGGTGGCAACGTCGATCGGGTGGTGGACGCCCTGATCGCCGCCCAGCGGGCCCAGATTCCCCTGGCGTTCGAGCGGGCGGCGGCAATCGATCTGGCCGGACGGGATGTTCTGGAAGCGGTGCAGATGAGCGTCAACCCCAAGGTTATCGAAACGCCGTTTGTATCGGCGGTGGCCAAGAATGGCATTGAACTCAAGGTAAAAGCCCGGGTCACCGTCCGGACCAACATCGACCGGCTGGTGGGCGGGGCCGGCGAAGCCACGGTTATCGCCCGGGTGGGCGAGGGAATTGTGACCAGCGTAGGTTCGTCGGAAGACCACAAAAATGTTCTGGAAAATCCCGACCATATCTCAAAGACGGTGCTGACCAAGGGGTTGGACGCCGGGACAGCATTTGAAATTTTGTCGATTGACATCGCCGACGTCGATGTCGGGCGCAACATCGGCGCTGAGCTTCTGACTGACCAGGCCGAGGCCGAGAAACGGATCGCCCAGGCCAAGGCCGAAGAGCGGCGGGCAATGGCAGTGGCCCGTGAGCAGGAAATGAAGGCACTGACCCAGGAAATGCAGGCCCGGGTGGTGGAGGCCAACGCCGAGGTGCCGAAGGCCCTGGCCCAGGCACTGCGGGATGGCAATCTCGGGGTTATGGATTACTACGGGATGCGCAACATCATCGCCGACACCGATATGAGGGAGGGACTGGCCCAGGCCGCCCTCGTCACCGATGGCCGTACCCAGCCGCCGGCGCCGGCGGCTGGGCCGGCAAAAAAGGAGCAGTAGGGGATCATGCCCAACGAACTGCTGGTGACGGCCATTATCGTGGTAGTGTTTTACGTGCTGCCGGAGATTGTCCGCCGCCGGAAAAAACGGCCGATCGTCTATCCGCCGCCACAACCTGAACCTGAACTACCCCGGCCGGTAAAACGGCGGCCCAGGCCGGTGGAAGCACCGCTGCAACCGGCCAGTTCCGGCCGCGCGGCGGCTGAACCGCCGACCGGACCGGCGACGGCGCGGAACCGGGTGGAAACGCCGGCAACCCAGACGCCGGCCGGACAGCCGGCTGAACCACCGCTGGCCGTCCGACCCTCCGGGCTGATCCGGGGCATGATCTGGCAGGTTATACTGCAGCCGCCGCCGGTTAGGCGGCGGTGGACCGGCCGTGGCCCCGCCGCCGGCCGGCGGCCGGCCGACTGAAATCAGGGCGGCACACTCTTTCAATAGCGGGTAATTTGTGGTAATATCCGCTTAGAATTAGATTAGAATGATTTGTCTGGAGGTTAAAATGAGGCGACTGTTCTGGCAGGTGATGTCTCTGATAGTGCTGGTGCTGACGGTTACCGCGGTGACGGCGGCCGCTGACGGTGGTGGCGGCGGTGCGGACGACAGCGTGCCCATTGACGAGAGCGTAGGGGTGTATTATTGGGATACTGGCTGGATTTACGCCCATGGCCGCAGTGCCTACACCGTTAACCAGGATCCGGGCACCCCGGCCAGCGGCATGGCGCTGTCGCAGAAAGATGCCCTGGACAAGGCCGGCACCGCCCTGGAGGTGCTGGTGGGCATGGTGCAGGTCAGCAGCGACTCGTCGGTGCGGCGGCTCATGCTGGACGACAACGGCGTGCTGATACGGGTGCGCAAGATAATGAACGATTACTATCAGATGATGACCAGCAATAAAATGGACGACGGCACCTGGGACATCTGGGTCGGTTTGCCGCTGTACGGCGATAAGAGCGTAGCCAAGGCCGTGCTGCCGTACGTGCGCATGGAACAGGAAGATCCGCTTAAGGCGTTCCCCAAGCCATCCAAGGACTATCAGGCCGGCAGTGGCGACAAGGCCTATACCGGGGTGATCATCAACACCAAGGGGCTGAAGAACAAGCCGTGCCTGTTGCCGGTTATATACGATGACAGCGGCCGGATTGTCTACAGCCAGGAGTATCTGCCGCTGGAGAAACTGATCGATACCGGGATGGCCTCGTTTGTAGCGCCGATTGTGCTGAAAAACGACGTGCTTCTGAAGAATACCCGGGCCGGCAGTAACCCGCTGGTAATCGATGCGGTGTCGCTGAAGGATGGCCGGTACAACCTGGTGATCAAGAAGACCGACGCCGACCGGCTGTTGGCCATAAACGCCGCCAACGGCATCCTTCAGAACTGCCAGGTGGCGATTGTCATGTCCCAGCAGCAGCAGGAAAAGCCCAGTGCCGAGGGCAGCTACTCCAATTATCCGCTGTAGGTAGCGGCCACCGGGCACGCGGACGGACATAGCAGCATCCACCCCTTCCGGGTTTGGCCCGGAAGGGGTTTTCTTATGGCAGGATATCGACGGTTAACCGCGAATACAACCGGACAATGATTTACGAACGGAAAATTGGCTTTGCCAACCGTCAGGAGGCGGTGGCGGTACTAGGCAGAAACGATGAATATATCCGTTACGTTGAGCAGCGGCTGCCGTGCGAAATCTTCACCCGCGGTGAGGAACTGGTAATAAAGAGCGCTGCTGAGGACGTCTGCCGGCAGCTGGGCAAGTTGTTCGCCGAATTTCTGCTGGTCGTCCGGCAGGGGGTGACGCCCGGCAAGCCGGACTTTGCCTACGCACTGCGGATGCTGGCAGCCGGCCGGCAGGAATTTGTTCCCAAGCTGATGCTGACGGAAGTGTTCACCACGGTGCGCGGCAAGGTCATCCGTCCCCGGACGCTGGGCCAGCTGGCGATGCTGGAGGCCATTGACAGCCACGATATAACCCTGGTCAGCGGGCCGGCCGGCACCGGCAAGACCTACCTGGCGGTGGCCCGGGCGGTCAAAGCCCTAAAAAATCATCAGGCCGAGCGGATAATCCTCTCCCGGCCGGTGGTGGAGGCTGGGGAGAAGCTGGGGTTTTTGCCCGGCGATCTGCAGGACAAGATTGACCCTTACCTGCGGCCGTTGTACGATGCTCTCGACGACATTGTCGGCAGCGACAACTACCAGAAAATGATCGAACGGGGAGTGATCGAGATTGCGCCGTTGGCCTACATGCGCGGCCGCACCTTGAATGATGCCTTCATCATTCTCGACGAGGGGCAAAACGCCACCCGCGAGCAGATGAAGATGTTCCTTACCCGGTTCGGCTTCGGGTCCAAAATGGTGGTGTGCGGTGACACCACCCAGGTGGACCTCAACGGCCACCGCCTGACCGGGCTTAGCGAGGCTCAGACCAGGCTGGCCGGAGTGAATGGGGTGGCTACGGTACAGCTGACGGCCGACGATGTAGTCCGCCACGATATTGTCGCCAGGGTGATCGAGGCCTATGGAGACTGACCGTTCCCTGGCAGTGGTATTTGAACCCGGGCTGCCGGCGGCAATCCGGGACAAAATCGAAGGGCAGCTGGGCCTGGTCTGGCAGGTGGTCAGGCGGCGGTTCGCCCTGGCGGAATCGGTCGAGGTTTGCCTGACCATAACCGGCGATTGGGAGATCCGGCGATTAAACCGCGATTACCGCCGGGTTGACCGGCCGACCGACGTACTGGCTTTCCCCCTTTACGACAGCCTGGCTGAAATCAGGACGACCAATGATCAGCCGGTGCTGCTGGGAGATGTGGTGCTGTCGCTCCCGTGCATCCGCCGGCAGGCGGCGGAGGTTGGTCACGGCTGGCTGGACGAACTGACCTATCTGGCCGGTCACGGTCTGCTACATCTGCTGGGGTTTGACCACCAGACCCCGGCCGAAAAAAAAATAATGCGTGCCGAGGAGGAAACAATTATGGCCGAGGTGAGGGATATGTCCGTCGTTTCTGATCGTGAACTGCTGGACCGGGCGCTGGAGGCCCGCAGAAACGCTTATGCCCCCTATTCGCGGTTTCAGGTGGGGGCGGCACTGCTGACCAAATCGGGGAAAGTCTATCTTGGCTGCAATGTTGAAAACGCTTCCTACGGGCTTTGCAACTGTGCCGAACGCACTGCCATTTTTTCGGCAGTGGCTGACGGCGAGAGGGAATTCGTCCGGCTGGCCGTGGTGGCAGACGGACCGAAGCCGGTGGCACCGTGCGGGGCATGCCGTCAGGTGATCTCCGAATTCCGTATCCCTGAAATTGTATTTGGCAACCTGCAGGGCGACCACCAGAGGGTAAGCCTGGCCGAACTGTTGCCATTTCCGTTCAGCGACGACGATCTGATCAATACCTGATGGGCGGCCGGTTCCGGTCGGGATTTATAGGGATTGTCGGCCGTCCCAATGTTGGCAAGTCAACCCTGGTCAATCGCCTAATCGGCCAGAAGCTGGCGGTAGTTTCCCCTAAGCCGCAGACCACCCGCAGCCGGCTGGTCGGAATTGTCAACCTGCCGGACGCTCAGGTAATATTGGTGGATACCCCGGGGATTCATCAGCCGTCTCACCGGCTGGGGGAAGAAATGGTCAAAACGGCGGCCCGGGCGGCCGGGGAAGCGGATGTCGTGGTCTGGCTGGTGGACGGACTGGCGGCGGTGGGCGAAGGGGAGAGAAAGATTGCCGGGATGATGCGGTTGCTGTCCCAACCGGTGGTAATGGCGATCAACAAGATCGATCTGGCGGCCAGGGAGGATGAGCGGCAGCTGATCGGACGGGAATATGAGACAATGGGGCGGTTTGCGGCGGTCGTGCGGCTGTCGGCCCGACGGGGAGACAACGTTGATCGGCTGCTGAAAACTCTGGTCGGCCTCCTGCCGGAGGGACCGCGATACTATCCGGAAGATATGCTGACCGATGCCCCCGAGCGGGTGATAGCCGGGGAAATAGTCCGGGAAAAGGCCCTTCTCCACCTGCACGACGAGGTACCGCACGCCCTGGCGGTGTCGGTGGATCAGTTCCGGACCGGCAGCAACGGTACGACGTATGTCGCCGCTACCGTCTACGTCGAACGCCCATCCCAGAAAGGCATTGTCATCGGCCGGGGGGGAGCGGCGCTGAAAGCGGTCGGGACGGCTGCCCGGCCGGAGCTGGAGATGCTGCTGGGCAGCAAAGTATATCTCGACCTGCGGGTCAAGGTCAGGAAAGACTGGCGGCAGGATCCGGCCAGCCTGAAAACTTTCGGCTACAGGGAAGGCTAAATGCACAAGCTGTCACGGATATTTGTCAAGGGTCTGGTAATTGTCATCCCTCTCGGCTTCACCCTGCTGATCGTGATGGAGGTGATCGGCTGGCTGGAGGAGGTCTGCAGCAGCTATCTGCCGGCCCGTCTGCAGTTTCCCGGGATTGGGATTATGAGCATGATCGGGCTGACAATGGCAATCGGCGTCTTCTCGGGTGGGAAATCATTCCGTCGTCTGCTGCGGCAACTGGAAAAGATCATCGAGATCATCCCGGTGATCAAGTTTATCTACAATCTGCTGAAGCGCTTCTCAGCGGCGGTGTTTGAGACCGAAAACCTGTTCCGCCGGCCGGTGCTGGTCGAAATTACCCCGGGATACCGGGTGCTGGGATTTGTCATGAGCGAACTGTCGCCGGCCCTGGCCGAGCATTGCCCGCCGGGCACGGTATGCGTGTTCATTCCCTTCAGCCTTAACATGACGGCCGGGGTGAACCTGCTGCTGACTAAGGACAAGATAGAGTATCTGGATGTTGCCAATGAGGAGGCACTGGAATACATTTTGACCGCCGGCACGGTGATGCCGGAGAAAAAGACGGGTGGTGGTCAAAAATCGACAGCGACGGCGGAATGATTGCCCTTAAAATAATTGCTGCCCTTGCCCTGGTGTTGGTCAACGGCTTTTTTGTCATGGCCGAGTTTTCCCTGGTCAAGGTCCGGCGTACCAGACTGGAGGAGCTGGCGGCCAGCCGGCAGAACCGGTCGGCTGCCCTGGCGATCCGGGTTACCGACAATTTCGGTTCCTATCTGGCTGCCGCTCAGCTGGGGATAACCCTGGCCTCGCTGGGGCTGGGATGGCTGGGTGAACCGGCGATCGCCGCGGTGCTGCGCAGCCTGTTTGGCAGCTATTTTGCCGGAGACGGGCTACTGCTGCACACCGCCAGTATAGTTATTGCCTTTTTCCTCATCACCATGTTTCATGTCACCCTGGGGGAACAGGTGCCGAAAATCCTGGCTATCGAGTATGCTGAACGGGCGGCCCTGGTTTGCGTCTGGCCGCTGTACGGCTTTCGCAAGGCCGGCTATCTGTTCATTGCCGCCTTTGACTGGCTGACAAGGCTGATTCTTAGGGGGTTTGCCATCCGCCGCTACAGCGATGAGGCCGTCCATTCCGAGGAGGAAATCAGGATGATCCTCAACGACAGCCAGCGGCGGGGGATGATAGACGAGGTGGAAAGCGAACTGATCGATAATGTGTTTGAATTTTCCGAGCGTCTGGCCCGGGAGATCATGCGTCCCCGTCAGGAAATGGTGTGTCTGTTTATCGATCAGGACTACCAGACTAATATAAGGATCATTCAGGAAAGCAACCACACCCGTTATCCGCTTTGTCAGGGAGACAAGGACAATGTGGTCGGGATGGTGCACATTCGCGACATAATGCAGGCGGCCCTGCAGCGGAAAGGGGACGTGGATCTCAGGGCCCTGCGGCGGGATGTGCTGATGGTACCGGAGAGCATTCCGGTCAGTAAGCTGTTGCAGGAAATGCGCAGCCAGCATATCCATTTGGCGGTGTTGGAGGACGAGTACGGGCTGTCTCTTATACACATCT
>JAOAFP010000059.1 GCA_026416215.1 Negativicutes bacterium
GCCTGGGCGTGCGGTGACGGTTATGGAGACCAGGAAACTGGCGGTAAACGGTCGGGTGGTGGCCGGACCAGTCTGGCTGGCCGACCGGTTTCTGACCAGGCTGCGCGGCCTGATCGGCCGCCCACCGTTAGCCGGCGGCCACGGGCTGGCCATTGTTCCCTGCCGGGGGGTGCACACTTGGTTTATGCGCTATCCGATTGACGTTATCTTTGTTGATCGCAACCGGATGGTGGTCAGGGTGGTGACAGGGCTGCCGCCGTGGCGGTCGGCCTGGTGCCGGAAGGGGGAGATGGTGGTGGAAATGGCGGCCGGTGCAGCCGGGCAGCTCGGCATAAAGGCCGGTGACAGACTGGAACTGAGGTGACTGCGGTGAGCGGGCGGCGCGGAAAATCGATTGCTGAAGATTTACGCCGGCAAACTGCCGGCGATTTTTTGTCGCTTGCCACCCCTGGCCACCGGCTGGGCCGGGGGCTGGCGGCGGTCGGTCTGGAGGAGCTGGTGGCGGCCGGCCGGCTGGACATTTCACCGCCTGACGAGGGCCGGCGGTGGCAGGAGGGCGACTTTGCCGCAGCGGAACGCAAACTGGCCGGATTGTGCCGGGCCGGGCGGAGCTTTTTTTTGTACAACGGGTCAACGGTGGGAATTCTGGCCATGCAGATGCTGTTCGGCGAGGGGGATGCGGTGGCCGTGCCCCGTCACTGCCATCAGTCGGTAATTCACGGGTTTGTGCTGTCAGGGGCACGACCGGAGTTTGCCTGGCCCCGCCTGGCCGGTGACTGGCTGGCAACTGCGGCGGTGGATGCCGCCGAATGGCGGCGGGTGGCCGGACAACCCGACGTCCGGGCGATTTTCTGTCTGTCGCCATCCTATTACGGGGTGGGGGAAAACTGGTCCGGGCTGACAGAAATAATCAGGCAGTCGGGTCAGCTGCTGCTTTGCGACCGGGCGCACGGGGCCCACCTCGGGCTGGCCAGCGACATTGACGGATTCGACCGGACGGCTGTGAGTGCCTGGGTGGAGAGTGCCCACAAGACCCTGCCGGTTCTGAGCCAGGGGTCGTGGCTGCACTGTGCCGGACAGCGGCTGGATATTGACCGGCTGGCCGGCAATCTGCGAATTTTGCAGTCAACCAGCCCCAACTACCTGCTGATCACTTCGCTGGCGTCGGCAGTGGACTACCTGGGACGGCGGGGGAAGGAACTGTACCGGCGTATGGCCGGTAATGCCGAATATCTGCGCCGCCTGCTCCATAACAATAATCAAATCGAGATTTTGTCCGAACGTCACCTGCCGGCCGGTCACGTCGTCGATCCTGCCCGTCTGGTCGCCGGAATCAGGGCCGGCCGGCTGTCCGGACGGCAGGTCGAAGCTGAACTGCTGGCGAACTGTAATATCCAGGCCGAAATGGCCGACGACCAGTCGTTGGTGCTTATAGTCAGCGGCTGGGAGAGTAAGGGCGATTTGCGGCGGGTGGCGCGGGGGCTGGCAGCTGTGACTGGCGGACTGGCGCCGGCTGCCAGTTCGGCCCGGCCGGCACTGGCGTCAATTATCAAAGCCCGGCCGGGACGGCCGGATATAACTCCCCGTCAGGCCTGGCAGGCCCGCCGGCGGCTGGTGCCCTGGCGACAGGCGGTCGGATTGATCGCCGTTTCTACCCTGACCGTCTATCCGCCGGGGCTGGCACTGGTTGTGACCGGCGAACGGTGCGACGATGTTGTGCTGCAGGCCATAGCCGAGGCCAGCGAAGCCGGCCTGCAGATCCGCGGCTGGGCCGACCGGCAGCCGGGAATGATCGCAGTGGTGGCCTGACCTGATAATTAGCGGCAGGGGGTTAAATATCGGGATGACAAAGGGTAAGCTGATAGTTTTTGAGGCTGGTGACGGTTGTGGCAAAAGCACCCAGGCCGGTCTGCTCGGCCGGCGGCTGAGCGCCGCCGGCCACGCGGTGCGTGAGATTTCCTTCCCCGACTACCAGTCGCCGTCTTCAGCCCTGATCAAGATGTACCTTGGCGGCGAGTTCGGGGTAAGGGCGGCCGATGTTCCGGCGCATCCGGCCTCGCTGTTTTACACGGTCGACCGGCTGGCGTCTTTTTACGGCAAGTGGGGGGTGGATTACCACCGGGGGGGCATAATTATTGCCGATCGCTACACTACTTCCAACTTGGTTCATCAGGCGGCCAAGATTGACCATCCCGGCCAGCGGGCTGATTTTGTCGGGTGGCTGATCGATCTGGAGTACGAAAAATGCCGGCTGCCCCGGCCGGATCTGGTGATCTATCTTGATCTTCCTACCGCCATGGCAGTGCAGCTGATTGCCAGCCGGCAGCAGAGTAGCGGCGGCCGGCTGGATATTCACGAGCGCGACAGCCACTACCTGGAAAAATGCCGTCAGTGCGGGCTATGGCTGGCCGATCGGCTGGGCTGGCGGGTGGTCGGCTGCCTGAATGAAAACGGCCGACTAAAGTCGGCCGCGGAAATTCACGATACTATATTCAGGGAAGTCGAACAGGTATTGGTGATCTGACGGGAGGAACGAAGGTGAAGATAAACAAAGCGGCGGTTGGTTCAGCCCCCTTGCCGGCCGGCCGGGAGGGCGGCAGTGAACGGGCAGAGCCGGCAACCAGCCGGTTTGATCTCGACCTGTACCGTTTTAAGGACGGAATGGCCAACAGCCGGCTTAAGAAACTGCTGCAGGCCATCGACGATGCCGGCAAACGGCTGGCCACCGTCCCGACCTACGGGGAGATGAAGCACTACCGCTCGCTGGTCCAGCAATACATCGGCGAGGCGGTGAACAATATGTATTCGCTCGAACAAAACCGGGGCTGGGATCACCGCGGCCGACAGCGGGTGCATACCATCGTCCGGAAAATCGACAGGGAGCTCGAGGGGTTGTCGGAGGATATGCGCCAGGAGCAGGATCGCCAGCTGAAAATTCTGGCCAGGCTGGACACCATCCGCGGGCTGCTGGTCGATATTTATTACTGAGTATACGCCGCCGGCAGCGGTCAGCCGGCTGTCTCGGACAGCCGGGCAAATTCGTCGAGCAGCTGGGAAAATTTATCGAGGGTGAGCTGAACCGGGGCCGGTGTCGTCATGTCGACGCCGGCCTTTTTCAGTAAGTTGAGCGGGTAGTCGCTGCCTCCGGACTTGAGAAACTCGATATAGCGGGGAACGGCTTCCGCAGGATTGTTGAGAATGGCAGTGGATATGGCAGTGGCGGCCGACAGGCCGGTTGCATACTGGTAGACGTAGAAAAACCGGTAAAAATGGGGAATGCGTGACCATTCACAGTCGATCGGACTGTCGACCACGATGCCGGGGCCAAAATATTTGACGTTCAGGTCGTGGTAGATCTTGTCAAGATAGTCGGCGGTCAGGGTGTTGCCTGCCTCGACGTAGCGGTATATTTCCCGTTCAAACTCGGCAAACATGGTCTGCCGGAAAAGGGTGGCGCGGATGTCCTCCAGCTTCTGGTTGATCAGGTAAAGTTTTTTCTGGCGGTCGTCGGTGTGGGCAATCAGGTACTCGGACAGCAGATTCTCATTTACCGTCGAGGCGGTTTCGGCGGTGAAAGTGGCGTAGCCGGCAGTGGCGAACGGCTGGCTGGTGTTGGAATAGTAGCTGTGCATAGCATGGCCGAGTTCGTGGGCCAGGGTGGAAAGGTCATTAAGTCGGTTGTTCCAGTTGAGGAGAATGAAGGGGTGGCTGCCGTACAGCCCCCACGAGTAGGCGCCAGTACGCTTGTTTTGGGTTTCCCGGACGTCAATCCAGCGGCTGGATAGGGCTTCCTTAAGTTTACCGGCATAGTCCCCGCCCAGCGGGCTAAGGGCGGCAAGTATTGTGGCCTCAGCCTGATCGTATTCGATGGGCCAGTCGATGTCCGGCACCAGCGGGGCATACAGGTCGTACATATGCATTTCATCAAGGCCGAGAAGCTTCTTTTTCAGAGCGACGTAGCGGTGCAGGGCGGGGAGATTGGCGTTGACGGTATCAATCAGGTTGTCATATACTTCAGGCGGAATGTTGTCGCCGGACAGTGCCATCTGCCGGGCTGACTGGTAATTGCGGCTTTTGCTGACAAACACCTCGCTTTTGACATGGGCGTCGAGGGTGGCGGCCAGGGTGTTGCGGTATTGGCGGTAGCTGCCCTGATATTCGGTGAAGGCCTGCTGACGGACCGTCCGGTCGTTGCTGGTTATGAAGGTGTAGTAACGGCCGCTGGACAGGGTGACCTTGTTGCCCTGCCCGTCGTCGATGGCCGGAAAACGGATATCGGCCGTGGTCAGGGCACCGAAGATGGTGGCCGGGGCGGCGGTTACCTCGCCGGCCCGCGACAGCAGCTGTTCTTCACGCTCAGGCAGGATGTGCTCCCTGAGGCGGATTATGTTCTGCAGGTAGAACTTGTAAGGCTTGAGACGCGGTTCGGTCTGGTAGTAGCTGATCAGCTGGGCCTGCGGCATATTGTTGATCATTGGCTCGATAAACGCAGTGGCCACTCCGGCTTCGGCCGACAGGGTCTGGGCCTGGCCGGCCATTGCCTGGTAGTGACTGTTGCTGGTGTCCTCGTCCTTGTGCAGGGAGGCGTAGGGATAGATTCGCTCATTGATCAGCTGGCTAATTTGGTCGCGCAATTCGAGAACGTTGGCCAGGTCGCCGGCCGACCAGGAAGCTACTGCGCTGTACCGGGAAATCTTCTGGCAAAGCTGCCTGACCTTGTCACAGTCTGCCTGCCAGGCTGCGTCGTCGGGATAGAGGACTGACAAGTCCCAGGTTTCATTCACCGGAACCTGGTCGCGGGCCGGCAGTTCGCCAGACAGGGCCGGTGCGGCCACAGCGGCGCCGGCGGCCACCAACAAGGTGATCATCACCATCAGGGCCGTAATTGCTGTGCTGCTGTTCATTTCCATCGTTCCCCCCTAAGCAGTTTTCGCTTGTTACATTCGCGGCCCGCCGGCTGATTCCTGCCGGGTCCGGGGCGGTGCAGGCGGGATCGGACTGTTGTTGATGAAAATTGTACTTTGTTCGCTGAACGCCCACTACGTTCACACCAGCCTGGCCATCCGCTGTCTGGCGGCGGTCACCCCTGTCTGCCATCCGGTTGAGCTCTGCGACTACACCATAAACGCCGACCTGCTGGATATAGCTGACGATATTGCCGCCCGGCAGCCTGACCTGGTTGGACTGAGCGTGTATGTCTGGAACCGGGAACATACCGTTAAGCTGGCCGGCATGCTCCGCCTGATGATGCCGTCGCTGGTGATCGTGGCCGGAGGGCCGGAGGCCGGCAGCGACTGGCGCCAGTTCATAAGCCAGTGCCCAGCGGTGGATTTTGTCTGTTGCGGGGAGGGAGAGGAAGTCTGGCCGGTTTTGCTGGCGGCCCTGTCGCAGGGGAAAGAGCCGGATCACCCGGCGGTTATCGGACGGCCGGCCCGGAACGGACCGGTTATTCCGGCAGTGGTCGCGGATTTGGCGACTATTCCCTCACCGGTGGCCTGGCAATCCGACCACCGGCAGCGGATTGTGTACTACGAAGGTTCGCGCGGCTGTAACTTCAGCTGCAGGTTCTGCCTGTCGGGGAGCGGACCGGGAGTGCGCTGGCGGCCGCTGGACGGGGTGAAGCGGGATCTGGCGGTGCTGTGCAGGCTGCGTCCCCGCCAGATCAAATTTGTTGACCGGACGTTCAACGCTGACGGTGAAAGGGCCCGGAGACTGTGGCAGTTTCTGATCGACCTGGCTGGTGACGATCGGATCAATTTTCACTTTGAAATCCGGGCTGAGCTGCTGTCCGAGGCTGATTTTGCCGTGCTGACCAAGGCCAGACCCGGCCTCTTTCAGATGGAGATAGGGCTGCAGTCGCTCCATCCCCCCACCCAGGCAGCGATTGGCCGGATTTATGACTGGCAGCTGGCGAGGGAGCGGATCGCCAGACTGCAGCAGCTGGGGAACATCCATCTCCATCTCGACCTGATCATCGGTTTGCCGGAGGAAACAATGGCCAGCCTGGCCTGCGGGCTTGAACAGGTGGCGGCGCTGGCGGCCGACCGGGTTCAGCTGGGATTTCTCAAAATGCTGCCGGCGACCGGGATGCAGGATTTCCGAGCCGACGTAATCTGTTCCAGCCAGCCGCCTTATCAGGTTCTTTACACCCGCTGGCTGGACCAGCAGCAAATGGCTGAATTGCGTGCATTGGCCAGGGTGTTTGATGACGTCTACAATAACTGCCGGCTGCGGGTCAGTCTGAACTGTCTGGCCGAATTTGCCCGGGAAGGCCTGTTTGGCCTGTTTCGCCGGCTGGCGGCCCACTGGCGGCAGCAGGACTGGCTGATGCGGTTCCATTCGCCTGACAGCGTGGTGTCCGGTCTGATTAGCTGGACAGAGCAGTTTCTGCCTGATCGGATAGATCTTGTCCGCGAGATTCTGAAGTTTGAGATTATGACCGGTCTGAAACAGGTTGGACGGCCGGCGGGGCTGGACTGGGACGACCGCTGGCGGCTGGCCGGGGAAAAGGAGCAGCTGTGGCGGGACGGCAGGGCGATCAGCCGGATTTGTCCCGGCTACAGATTCAGCAGCTGGCGGACGGCCAGGCGTATGGTTGCCCTGGAGAGCTTCAGCCAGCAGGCATCCGCCCGACTGGGTTTCGCCGCCAGGCGTGACCGGGCCATCCTGGCAGTCGATCTCACGACCGGGAGGCATGCCTGGCTATGGTGAGGGCAGGCGACCGCTACCTGAAGTATGCCAAAATGCTGCGGGACATCTATCAGGCCAAGGTTTACAAGCTGCCGGTAAGCCTGCCGGTCAGCTGTCCCAACCGTGACGGCCGGCTGGCGACCGGTGGCTGTGCTTTCTGTCCGCCGGCCGGTCCCGGTCACGAGGTTCTGCCGGACTGTCTGGGGGTAAGCGGGCAGCTTGAACGCAACTGGCAGCATATCCGCAGCCGCTATTCGGCCCGTCTGGCAATAGCCTATCTGCAGAACTACAGTAACACTTATATGTCGGCGGACGAGTTTGCCGGGGTGCTGGCCGAACTGCGGCGGGTAAGGGAACAAGCATTGGTGCCGCTGGTTGGACTGGCGGTAGCCACCCGTCCCGACTGCCTGCCTGACCGCCATATCGAGCTGCTGGCCGGGCTGGCGGCCGAGGGTTGGCGGGTTAGCCTTGAACTCGGGCTGCAGACTGCCAACTACCGGCTGCTCCGTCAGCTAAACCGGCAACACGGTCTGGCCGAGTTTATCGATGCAACCCTGCGGGCCAAGCGCCGGGGACTAAAGGTCTGCGGACAGATCATTTTAAACCTGCCCGGTGACGAGGACGGTGACACGGCCGAAACGGCCAGAATTCTCACCGTTCTGTCGGTTGATGAAGTTAAGGCTCACGCACTTTATCTGGCGGCAGGCAGCCGGCTGGCCGGTCAATACCTGGCTGGGCAGCTGGAGCTGGGGACGGTGGAGGAATATGTGCGACGGGTGGGAGTCCTGCTGGCGCATCTGGCACCGGATATTGCCGTTCAGCGTCTGGTGGGCAGGATTCCGGCCGGGCAGTCGGTGTGGGCCAACTGGTCTCTGTCGTGGTGGCGGATTCAGGCGCTGATCGATGATTATCTGGAAAAACACGACATCTGGCAGGGAAAGTCGCTCGGCCACCCGCTCACCCCACCGCCCCGGCCGCCAGGCGGTTGAGTTGATTTTTCGGCGTCGGGCAGGAAAAACCAGGAACGATAAAGAAAAGATAAAGACAGGGCGGTAAAAATTTTTTTATAAGCGTTATGGGTATGCATGCATGAACACACTGGTAATGTTTAGGGAGGTCGCAAAAAAGGTGGCGGCCGGGGAAGTGGACTGTGAGCAGGCCATGTCGCTGCTGCCCGGTGAGCTGAGCCGTGAGGAACAGAGGGCCTGCCGGGCAATCGTCGACCTGATTGACGAGCAGCGCAAGGCGGTGGAAACGATTAGGCGGGAAATGCGGCTGAGTGAACTGTCGCAGAACGAATTCATGGCCACGGTAAGCCATGAAATCCGCACCCCGCTAAATCCCATTCTCGGTATGACCGAGTTCCTGCTGGCCGGTGAGCTGTCACCCGAGCAGCGCAACGTGCTGACAATAATATACAGCTCGGCCGAGCTGTTGTCGTCGCTGATTAATGACATTCTCGACTATTCAAAGATTGTGGCCGGGATGATGAAGCTGGAGAGAGTCCAGTTTAATCCCACGGCTATTATCGAGGAGTGTATGGAGATGATGGCCGACCGGGCCAGGCGCAAAGGACTGGGACTGTCCGGGTTCTGCGATCCCCGCCTGCCGGATGTGGTGCTGGGTGATCCGAGCAGGATAAAGCAGATTGCCCTCAACCTGCTGTCAAACGCCATCAAGTTCACCAATACCGGCGAGGTGTCGATCCGAATTTTTATCATCGACAGCCGCGACGACATCGACTGCACAAAAATACGGATTCGCGGCGAGGTGCTGGACAGCGGGGTGGGAATTGCCGCCAAGGACATCGGCAAGCTGTTTCAGCCATTCGTCCAGGCCGATGACAGCATCAGCCGGCGGTTTGGCGGAACTGGTCTGGGACTGGCCATCTGCAAGCGGCTGTGTCAGCTTATGGGGGGAGATATTGGGGTTGTCAGCGAGCCGGGACGAGGTTCACTGTTCTGGTG